>JAEWRS010000342.1 GCA_023398855.1 Bacillota bacterium | reverse complement strand
TCCACTCCTGAGATCAGGCTGATGGCCCCCTGGCTTAATCCCAGGTTTTCCAGAGTCTGACGGACAGAATGGGTCATAAGAGGAATGTATTCCGGGGAGTACTCCGGTAAAATTTGTATCAGCTCTGACCGGACATCAGGGGGAAGCTGGTTCATGAGATAGAGAAAGGCATAATCATCAAGTTCCGCCCAGGGAGTACTTCGTTCCTGGGGCGTCAGATCGTAGAAGGGATAAAGGATCTTCTCAATGGAATCTGATGTTCTCAAACGAATATTATGTACGTATAAAAAGTTGTTGCGTCTTATGACTGATAAAGGACGGGTGTTAAGGCCAAACAGATTGATATAATGCCAGGTGGTTTCATGGGTCACCGGAATTCTGTGAGCGCCGAATTCATTGTAGTATTTACCTTCCGGATCAAAGTAATAGGTATAAACTCTTCCTCCGATTCTATTTTCATTGGCCTCCAGAATTTTAATATCGGCTCCCAGCTTGCGAAGCTCAAACGCTGCGGATAAACCGGCCAGACCTCCGCCGATGACGCCGATTCTCATGCCCTTTAACTCTCCGGGAGCTGCGTAATTCGTAATATCCGGAGGAGGACTCAGTAAGTTGGCAATATATTCGTAATCTTCCGGACGGCCTTGTGTTCCCAATGCATTCCTGGTCATTTCACGCCGTTGTTCATCCGTGGGGTTGGTTACCTGATTTAATGGGACTGCCATTGATTATACCTCATAATTATATTACAGTAGTAATATATTGAAGCTCTTCTCTGAATATAACAACAAGGGGACTCCTTGGTTCAGTCATTTATCCAGGCAATCTCAGGGTAACGTTCTATTAGTTTTTTATTGGCGTTTTCCATTTGCCGGCAATATTCCTCATATGAAGCGCTCAGCCGTTTCATGGCAGCTTTTATCCCTGGAAAGGCGGTCAAGGATTCCTTTCTTTTCCAGCTCCTTTTGAGCTGCCACTTCTTTCTGAACCGAAAGCTTTTGCAGCTGTTCACCTGTTTCATCTGCAAGTATTGCTTTTATTTCTTCTGTACTGATTCCAAGCTTGCGCAGCACTGCTATTTTCTTTAAGCATTCCACATCACTATCACTGAAATCACGATATCCGTTTTCTAAAACAGATGGAAGGATCAATTTTTGATCTGTGTAGTATTCGATAGCTTTTTTTGTCAAATTCGTTATTTTGCCTGTTTCATTAATTAACATATTCATCACCCAGGAACATTATAAACCAACACCCAAGGGGATAGTCAATAGCATCTGAAAAGAAAATATCATTTCATTGGTTGCTTTTGTCTGCAATCGGATTTGTTAAAGACGGGAGAAAATTATTGTGTTATAATATCTGCAAATAAGAATCAGGAGGGGAAATGAAAATGAAAACCATAGGATTGATCGGCGGAATGAGTTGGGAGAGTACTGTCACATATTATAAAATCGCAAATGAAACAGTGAAAAAAGAGATGGGAGGCTTTCATTCCGCAAAGGTTCTGCTATACAGCGTGGATTTTGCTGAAATTGAGGAGTGCCAGGCAAATGGAGACTGGGATAAAAGCGCTGATATTTTATCAAGAGCAGCGAAAAATCTTGAGCAAGCGGGAGCAGATTTTATTGTGATCTGCACCAATACCATGCACAAGGTAGTTCCCCAAATCCAGAAGAACATCGCTGTTCCCATTGTCCACATTGCAGAGGCCACGGCAGAGGCATTAAAGCGTCATAACATTACAAAGGTCGCATTGCTGGGAACAAAATATACCATGACTCAGGATTTTTATAAGGAGAAGTTAGTGGCAGCCGGAATTACGGTCTTAATTCCGGAGGAACAGGATATTGAGATTGTTAATGATGTGATCTATCATGAATTGTGCCTGGGCGTTATTTCCCAAACATCTAAGGAAGAATATTGCAGGATTATTCATGGTCTTGCAGAACAAGGCGCCCAGGGAGTGATTCTTGGCTGTACGGAAATCGGTCTGCTGATACAGCAAAAGGATACGGAGCTGCCTGTTTTTGATACGGCGCAAATTCACGCCCAAAAGGCTGCAAGGCTTTCCCTGGAAGGATAAATCTTATGTTCCGCGGGTATTACAAAGAATGGGAAGCTTTTCCATATGAAAGGATAAAAGGAATTTACAATGATTTTGTCAGATAAAACCATTTTCAGAATGTTGAAAGAAAAAACGTTAATAATAGAACCGGTTGAGGAAGAACAAATCCAGCCTGCAAGCGTGGATATCCGTCTTGGAGATACATTCAGCATTGTTGAGGATTCACCTAATGGAATCATTACCATGCAAAATGAAATCACCTACAAAACCATCCAAACGGATAGGTACATTCTTCTTCCCGGACAGTTTGTCCTTGCCACCACTTTGGAGTATTTTGTGATGCCCAATGATCTTACTGCATTTGTTGAGGGCAGAAGCTCTCTTGGAAGAATGGGTTTATTTATCCAAAATGCCGGTTGGGTTGATCCTGGGTTTGAGGGAGAGATCACACTTGAATTATTTAATGCCAATCGCTGTGCAATTGAATTGCAGCCAGGCCGCAGAGTTGGGCAGCTTGTTTTTGCACAGTTGGATGATACAGCTTTAAATCCCTATAAGGGAAAATATCAGGGACAGAAGGGTGCCACAGGCTCCAGGGTGTTTCTGGATAAAGAGACAAAGTGATGGGGTTAAATAAAACGAGGGAGAATGATCTATACCGTAGAAGCGGGAATAATGATTGTTATTACATGAAAATTGATGTAAAATTTATATAGCATTGATTGTATGGTTTGGGGACCGGTCTATGCCGGCTGGATCCCAAAACGGAAGGAGGCATTATTCTGGAGATGGAACAACTTTCGGTCCGGCGTCCTGGACTTATTGGTGAAGATAAATTCAGACAATATGCGGTGCTCATTCCCTTGATCCGCATTTCAGGGATCACTTATCTGCTGTTTGAAAAACGATCCAACCAACTGAAACGCCAGCCAGGGGAAGTCTGTTTTCCCGGCGGAAAGCTTGAGGAAGGAGAATCCCTGGAGGAATGTGCGGTGCGTGAAACATCTGAGGAGCTGAACGTGGGTCCTCAGCAGATAGAGGTGATGGGGCCTGGGGATATTTATTTATCGCCGTTCAACATAATGATCCATCCTTTTATCGGCGTTATCAGTGACTATCAGGATACATTCAGCAGGGATGAGGTGGAAGAAATCATCAAAGTACCGTTGGATTTCCTCTGCAGCCAGGAACCGGAGCGATTTGTGAGCAAGCTGATCTCAGAGCCGCCGGAGGATTTTCCGTATGAATGGATACCGGGAGGGGTAAAATACCCTTGGGCAAAAGGAACGTATGACGTCCTGTTTTATAAATATGAGGACTGGATCATATGGGGCATGACGGCTCAGATCCTAAAGTCAGCGGTGAATCTGATGAAAGAATACAATATCAGGTGACTTTATTTTCAAGAGAGGTGATTTCCATGAAGAAAGAAATTTATTTGGCAGGTGGCTGCTTTTGGGGAACAGAAAAGTACTTTGATAATATTCCGGGCGTCCTGTTTACTGAGGCAGGCTATGCCAATGGCAATACTGAAAATCCCACCTACAAGGAAGTGTGCAGCCATAATACAGGGTATGCGGAGGCCGTGAAGGTGGAGTATGATGACAGCGTGACAGGGCTGCCATATTTGCTGCAGCTTTACTATGACGTGATCAATCCTGTAAGCGTAAACCGCCAGGGCGGGGATATTGGTTCCCAGTACCGGACCGGGATCTATTTTACCGATGACAAAGATGAGCCGGTGATCCGGGATTCCATAAACGAACTTCAGAAAAAATACAAAGAAAAGATAGCAATTGAAGTAGAACCTCTTTCCTGCTATTACAGGGCAGAAGAATACCATCAGAAATATTTGGACAAAAACCCGGGCGGCTACTGCCATATTGGTGCTGATAAATTTGAAAAGGCAAAGAAAGCCGAGGATAAAAGCAGGAAATACGTGAAAAAGACAAGGGCTGAATTGAAAGAAGACCTGACTGACCTTCAGTTTAAAGTAACCCAGAACAGCGCAACCGAGCCTCCTTTTCAAAATGAGTATTTTGATAATTTCCAAGAGGGGATTTATGTGGATATTACAACTGGGGAACCGCTTTTTATGTCAACTGATAAATTTGAGTCTGGCTGCGGCTGGCCAAGCTTTTCTAAGCCCATTGATTTAGATGCTATGGAGAATTTAGAAGACCGCAGCTTTGGAAGGATCCGCACGGAAGTGAGAAGCAGGCTGGGAGATGCCCATTTGGGCCATGTGTTTGAAGATGGTCCCATGGACAGAGGAGGACTTCGCTATTGCATCAACAGCGCTTCTTTAAGGTTCATTCCAAAGGAACAGATGGAAAAGCAGGGGTACGGGAATTATCTGAAGCTGTTTAAAAGGCAGGAATCATAAACCACGAAGGTACGCAAGAGGTGATAAGTATGAAATTAGGTATTATGGGATCAGGATTGATTGTGGGGGAGTTTCTGCCCATGGTTCAGCATTTGGTTAAAACAGAGGTAACCGCTATCTGCTGTACAAAAAGAAGTGAAGCTGCGGGTAAGGAGCTTGCTGATAAGTACCAGATAAAACATGTTTATACGGATTTCCAGGAATTTTTAAATGGAGATTTAGACACGGTTTATGTTGCCTTGCCCAATCATCTGCATTTCCAGTTTGCAAAAGAAGCACTGGAGGCAGGTAAGCATGTGATCGTTGAAAAGCCCTTTACCACAACCTATGAGGAGGCATTAGTGCTCAGCGGGCTTGCCAGGGAAAGGAAGCTGTTCTTGATCGAGGCGGTCACCACCCTGCATCTGCCTAATTATAAAAAAATAAAAGAACTGCTGCCGTCCCTGGGAAGCATTAAGATTGTACAATGTAATTACTCCCAGTATTCCAGAAGATATGACAGCTTTAAAGAAGGCCGTATACTGCCGGCCTTTGATCCTAAGTGTTCCGGCGGTGCTCTTATGGACATTAATATTTATAACATCCACTACGTTGCAGGATTATTTGGAAGGCCCTTACAGGTGGAATACTATCCAAATGTGGAAAGGGGAATTGATACCTCCGGAATATTGATATTGGATTACGGAACCTTTAAATGCACCTGTATCGGCGCAAAGGACTGCAAGGCTCCCATAGCAAACAATATCCAGGGAGATAAGGGGGTTATCCATCAGGATACACCTGCCAGCATCTGCGATCACTTTGAAGTAATGATGAATGATGATACAAAATTCATGGTAAACGAGAATAACTGCGATCATCGCATGATGAATGAATTCCTGGAATTTCAGGACATGATCAGCGGCAATGATTTAGAAACATGCTATGAGCTTTTAGACCACACGCTGCTGGTGAGCGAGATCCAGACGATTGCAAGGCGTAAGGCAGGAATCGTATTTCCGGCAGATGAGGGAATCTGAGAAATGCTGGTTTACAGATAAATATTTTGGCAATTGACAATTTCCCCTTCCTGTGTTATTATTGCGGAAATAGTGAAAAGGCAATGAAGAGAAATAGTACATATACAATAAATTTCAGAGAGAAGATGGATGGTGCGAATCTTCATTTTAGTATATCGAAGCAGTCTCGGAGCTTTGAACCGAATAACCGGTTTTCGATGGTTTAGTAGGCTTCAACGTATTCCCACGTTACAGGGACACGATATGCTGGTATCGTAGAGAGTGCAGAGATTTCTCTGAATTTAGGTGGTAACACGGATTGTA
>JAEWRS010000034.1 GCA_023398855.1 Bacillota bacterium | reverse complement strand
CGATAAAGGAGTGATGCAGTGTATCCAGGAAAGCAAGGAAATGATGGTTGGCCATAAATGGGAACTTTTTGTTTTGGAGCTGTCCTTTATCTTATGGCAGCTGCTAGGTATTGTCACCTGCGGTCTGGCTTTCATTTATGTCTATCCGTACACAACAGTAACTTTAGCCAATTACTATAATGAAATAAAACCCAAAACGGTAGTATATGAGGAATCATACCAGTATGTGTAACAGTCCAAAGGGTTCCATTCTAATTTAGGTTGAACGCTTGGTTTAGTTATGAGTATTTCCAGCATATGCCGCAGGTAAACGGAGGATCACGGAAGATGAATTGTGTGTTAATTGGAATTGCCGGAGGAACTGGTTCGGGGAAATCAACTTTTACCAACCGGCTGAAGGCTGCGTTTGGTGATGATATTGCGGTTATTTATCATGATAATTATTATAAGAAGCAGGATGAATTTTCTTTTGAAAAGAGAAAGAAGATGAATTATGACCATCCCCAGGCTTTTGAGACAGAGCTTTTACTGGAACAGCTCCAGATGCTGAAGGATGGAGAAGAGGTTCAATGCCCTGTTTATGATTATTCCATGCACAACCGTTCTTTAAATCAGGTGAAGGTGGAGCCGAAGAAAGTAATATTAGTCGAGGGAATTCTGGTTTTTGCAGATGAACGCTTAAGGAGTATGTTTGATATAAAGATTTTTGTAGAGGCTGATGCCGATGAACGGATTCTTCGCCGGGTAATCCGGGATGTAAAAGAAAGAGGCAGGGACATCGAGGGTGTTGTAGAGCAGTATCTTACAACAGTTAAGCCCATGCATTATTTATATGTAGAACCTACAAAGCCTCTGGCAGATGTAATCATTAACAGCGGCATGAATGAAGTTGCATTTCAGCTGGTGAAAACTAATATAGAAAAAATACTGGAGATCGGAAATGAGATGTAAGAACCCTTTTACTTGAGATTTTTTATGAAGGTTCAGTTTTTTCCTGAAAATAACATTTTTCGAAAAACCTTCTAGTGTATTTCATTCTATTCTTGCCATAATAGGAGTGTAGCACAAAACACACCATGAATCAAATAAAACAAACACATGGTGAATAGATGAAAAGGAGGCATATCATTATGTCAGGAAGATCTAATACTACAAATGTACCAGAGGCAAAAGAGGCAATGGATCGTTTTAAAATGGAGGTTGCCAGCGAAATCGGTGTTCCGTTAACCAATGGTTATAACGGCAACTTAACATCTGCTCAGAATGGTTCCGTAGGCGGATATATGGTCAAGAAGATGATCGAAGCTCAGGAAAGACAGATGGCAGGCAAATAAACCTGTAAAAACAAAAAAACACCCTTCGAAAATAAAAACAACATCCGGTAAATTTGGATAACAGAAGGGAAACAAGGAGCCGCAGTTTCGTAACTGACATACAGTTATGGGAGCTGCGGCTCCATCTTTTTGCAACAACCAGAAAGTCAAATGCGCAACTTCCAGTTGTATATCTCACAAAATCATACTATAATATCCACAAAAGCAATGAGCAGTGCGAAACAGGATGAAAAAAGAAATTCGTCGTGCCCGCACGTAAGAATTTCTTTATTCATCCTGTTTCATAGGGCGAACGCCCGTGATCGGGTAAATCCCCCCGGATTCACCCGATCAACTGTATCACCCGATCAACCATATCACCCGATCAACAATATCACCCGATCAACTGTTTCGCACTGCGGACATAAACATCACAGCAACCGGCAAAAATAAAGTGAGGAATTATATCGTGAGAGTAATAGCAGGAAAAGCCAGAAGGCTTGTATTAAAAACCATAGAAGGGCAGGAAACCCGGCCCACAACAGACAGAATAAAGGAAACACTTTTTAATATGATTCAAGGGGACATGCCCGGGAGCAGCTTTCTGGATTTGTTTTCAGGAAGCGGAGCCATCGGAATTGAAGCCCTTAGCCGTGGAGCCGGTCTGGCAGTTCTGATAGAAAAAAATCCCAAAGCAGCAGAGTGCATCCGTGAAAATTTAAAATCCACCAGACTGGAAGATGATGCTGTCGTAATGAACTGTGACGTCATGGCAGGACTGGGCAGACTGGAAGGGAAGGAGCATGTATTTGATTATGTATTCATGGATCCTCCCTATGACAATGGCTGGGAAAAACAGGTTTTCCAGTATTTGTCTGAGTCTCCGATGATTCATGAAGAAACCATTATTATCGCAGAAGCATCCTTAAATACTTCCTTCGAATATCTGGATAATTTGGGATACCGGATTATAAGAGAAAAGTCTTATAAGACAAATAAACATATATTTGCAGCAAGAAAAGAACTATAAAAACGCCTGGCAATACAGACAATCATGAAAGAAAAGGAAGAACCATATGAGAAAAGCAGTGTACCCGGGAAGCTTTGATCCGGTGACTTTTGGACATCTGGATATAATCGAACGCTCTGCCAGGATGTCAGATTATTTAATCATTGGAGTTTTAAATAATAATTCCAAAACGCCGTTGTTTTCTGTAGAAGAACGTGTTAATATGTTAAAGAGTCTTACTAAAGATATTCCTAATGTGGAGGTAAAATCATTTGGAGGGCTTTTAGTTGATTTTGTACGAGCTAATCAGGCAGATGCGGTCATTCGCGGGCTTCGGGCTGTAACGGATTTTGAATATGAATTGCAGATCGCACAGACAAACCGGGTTATTGCACCGGAAATTGATACTGTGTTTTTGACGACGAATTTAAAATATTCTTACTTGAGTTCCAGCATTGTGAAGGAGATAGCCGCCTATGGCGGAGAGATAAACATGTTTGTGCCGGCATGTGTTGCACAGCATGTAACGAAGAAGATGAAAGACAGAATGAAATAAAAGTAAGGAGTGATCTTTATATGATGAGCAGAATTGAACAGTTAATCGGTGAAATCGAAGAATATATTGACAGCTGCAAGTACCAGCCTCTCTCCAACAGCAAGATTGTAGTCAACCGGGATGAGCTGGAAGAACTTCTGGTGGAACTGCGTTTGCGTATTCCCGATGAAATCAAGCAGTATCAGAAGATAATCAGCAACCGTGATGCAATTATGAATGAGGCCCGTCAGCAGGCGGATTCTATACTGGCACAAGCCAATGCTCAGACAAATGAATTGGTCAATGAGCATGAAATTATGCAGAAAGCGTATGCCCAGGCCAATGATATCATTGAACAGGCCAATCAGCAGGCGCAGCAGATCGTGGAACAGGCGGTGTCTGACGCCAATGGCATCAGACAGAGTTCTGTTCAATATACGGATGATATGTTGAAGAGTCTTCAGACCATTATCAGCCATTCCATGGAAGGGGCCCAGGGCCGTTTTGATGCGTTTATGACTTCCATGCAGTCAAGCTATGACATCGTTTCCTCCAACCGCCAGGAACTGACAGGTGCCGTTACACCAGCTGCAGGACCAGAGGAAAACGGGATAATAGAATAAAAAGTATGATGGTAAGGAGGCTGTGAAGCACTTTCCAGGTTACATAGTGCCGGATGGATAATCCGGCATTTTTTATAACACTCTTTGTTTGAAAGATACCGGATAATCCTCCGAATGCAGTTACAACCCCGATCCATAAACCACCTGATATCTCTGAAAATGCCTGGGAAATGGCCTTGATTCCGGTGGTGATCTCTACAATACCTAAAATGACAGCTTTGTATTGGGGGACATTAATAGGGAGTTTTGTTATGTAAAGAGCCAGAATGGAAAACAGCATAATATATCCTCCGATTTTTACCATCACTTCACAGGAATCCATCAGGCTTTCATCAAAGGATTTTTTAAATTCTTTGTTTACAGGCAAAGACCTGGCAGGCTCACTGATCCCATAATAACTTCGTGCAGCGATTGAAAGTGGAATTATGGGCAGGTAGACACTGGTCAGAAGAAGCCATACCGGCACTGACGGAGGGAGAGCTCCGGCAGCATAACCCAACAAAAACATGGGGCTGGGGTGATTGCAGATGGCCAAAAGGTATTTTCCTTCCTTTTCGGATATACGGTTATTGTCCATAAAATCACTGCAGGTTCTGGCCCCCATAGGATAGCCGCAGAGAAGTCCGGAAACCAGTGTATAGCTTCCTGCATCAGAGAGGCAAAAAAACTGATGGAGAATCCTTCTGACCGGGAAAATAAGAAGACGGATGGCATTTAAGGTCACAATGACATTGGAACAAATCATAAAGGGCAAAAGAGTGGGAACGACCACAGAGCCCCATAATACCAGTCCGTTTCTGGCCCCTTCAAAAGCGGTAGACGGAAAACGGAGCAGCAGAATTAAAGCGGCAACGGAAAGCAGACGGAAAAAGGATTTTTTCATGCACACCTGAATAGATTGTTTTATACAATTATATGAAATGGCATGACTGATATGATGGTGATTCTTCTTTTCATCCTGATCCTTTCTGTTTTCCAGGTTACCATGATTGATTACCTGTACAACAACCCCACGTTCTACCAGCTGGATGCTTATACCTGGGAAAGCGATGATTTCAGGAGCTTAAAGCTTGGAAAACTGGTGGAGGAATGGGATACTCTTGATTACGATACGTTGACCTCCTTAATGGTGGAGAACCAGTATGACCTGACCAAGGTCAAAGACATAGATACCCATACGGACAGACTGCTAAAGGTAAAGCCCGCGGAGTACCGGAAACTTCGTCAGGCTTATGAGATTATTTTAAAAGATTTGAAATTCTTTCCTGTTCCATTAACCACTCTTTCCGGTTCCCCGGATATAAG
>JAEWRS010000506.1 GCA_023398855.1 Bacillota bacterium | reverse complement strand
GTGCTGTAAAGCGGGAGAAGTCTATCTTCTCCAATCAGGGTGGTACCACGGAACCGTATTTTCAGGCTTTCGTCCCTCTTATCCATAGCAATATGGAGGAGGGACGGAGGCCTTTTTTATCGTATAGAAAGGAGCGTAATAACCATGAACATCACGCCAGACTGTAAGGAAATCGAAGCACTTGCCGCTTCCTATCCTGTCATCCCGGTCTGCAGGGAAATCTTTGCAGACATTGTCACACCCATTACCCTGCTGCGAAAGATCGCAGCCAAAAGCAGCCGGTATTATCTGCTTGAAAGCATTGAGGGAGGCGAGAAATGGGGACGTTACTCCTTTCTCGGCTATGATCCGGTCCTTAAGGTCACCTTAAAGGATCAGGTGGTAAGAGTCCATCATTATGACCAGCAGGAAGCGGATCAGGTGTTCCAGACCGAAAAACCCTACGATGTGCTAAGGGATATCTTAAAGGATTACCGCTCTCCAACGCTTCCAGGCCTTCCCCCCTTTACCGGAGGGTTTGTAGGGTATTTTGCATACAGCATGATCGGTTATGCGGAGCCTGTCCTGTCCATCAAAAAAGGGGCCTGCAATGATTTTGACTTAATGCTTTTTGATACTGTCATTGCCTATGATCATCTGAAGCAGAAAATTAGCCTGGTGGTTCATATGAAAACTGACCGGGTCATGGAAAACTACGGGAAAGCATGTACAAAGCTGGAAAGCATTACAGCCATGATCGGAGAAAATACTCCCTTAAAAAAATCCGCAGTCACCAGCCGCCCAAACTTCCGCTGCAATGTGACAAAGGAGGAGTTTTGCTCCATGGTGGAGCGGGCAAAAGAGTATATCGTGGACGGAGACATCTTCCAGGCAGTGCTTTCCAGGCAGTTCACAAGCGATTACCAGGATAGTCTCTTAAATGCCTACCGGGTTTTAAGAACCACCAATCCATCTCCCTACATGGTATATCTCCACATGGATGATACGGAGATCATAAGCACCTCTCCGGAAACCCTGGTCCGTTTAAAGAACGGCCGTCTCACCACCTTTCCGGTGGCAGGCTCCAGACCACGGGGAAGGGACGAGGAAGAAGACAACCGGCTTTCCAAAGAGCTTTTGGAGGACGAAAAGGAGCTGGCAGAGCACAACATGCTGGTGGACCTGGGAAGAAATGATTTAGGAAAAATCGCCGGGTTTTCCACAGTGGAGGTGACAGGATACAAAATGATCCACCGTTATTCCAGGATCATGCACATCTGCTCCCAGGTGGAGGCGGACATTACCCCTGACCGGGATGGGTTCCATGCCATTGAGGCGGTCCTTCCTGCGGGCACCCTTTCCGGGGCACCGAAGATCCGGGCCTGTGAGATCATCGAAAAGCTGGAAACAGAGCCAAGGGGCATTTACGGAGGTGCCCTGGGCTACATTGATTTTACCGGAAACATGGATACCTGCATTGCCATACGCATGGCAGTAAAGAGCCAGGGAAAGGTATATGTTCAGGCGGGAGGCGGCATTGTGGCCGACAGCGTTCCAGAGCAAGAGTACGAGGAATCGGAAAACAAGGCAAAGGCCGTGATCCAGGCCATTGAAACAGCAGGGGAGGTGAATGACTGATGATTCTTTTGATCGATAATTACGACAGCTTTTCCTACAATTTAGTCCAGATGTCTGGCAGCTTAAATCCTGATATCAGAGTCATACGAAACGATGAGATGACAGTGGAAGAAATAAGGAACCTCTCTCCCAGCCATATCATCCTCTCCCCTGGCCCAGGCTATCCAAAGGATGCCGGTGTGTGTGAGGATGTGGTCAGGACGCTTTCGGGAACAGTCCCCATGCTTGGAGTATGCCTGGGACACCAGGGAATCTGCGAAGTATTCGGCGCAGAGATCACCCATGCAAAGAAGCTGATGCACGGAAAGCAGAGCCTTCTCACCATTGATGTTTCTGATCCCATCTTTTTCGGGCTTCCACAACAGATTCCAGCAGCCAGGTATCACTCTCTTATCGCCGCAAAGGATTCTCTTCCTGATTGTCTGACCGTGATCGGTGCCGATGATATGGGGGAAGTCATGGCGGTAAAGCATAAAGAGTATCCCCTTTATGGGCTTCAGTTCCACCCGGAATCAATCCTGACACCAAACGGGATGACCATACTTAAAAATTTCTTATCCATTCAAATAAAGGAGGCAGATTAAATGATCCAGCAGGCAATCCATGAAGTAATCACAGGACAGGATTTAAGCTTTGAGGCTGCAAAAGAGGTGATGAACGAGATCATGAGCGGAGAAACCACTCCTGCCCAGATGGCCGCATTTTTAACAGGGCTTCGGATGAAGGGGGAAACCATTGACGAGATCACTGCCTGTGCAACCGTCATGCGTGAAAAGGCTTTAAGGCTGGAGCCAGACTTTCCTGTCATTGATATTGTGGGCACAGGAGGCGACGAAGCAGGGACCTTTAACATCTCCACCACCACTGCTTTTGTAGTGGCAGCAGGGGGAGTTCCTGTGGCAAAGCACGGCAACCGCAGCGTTTCCAGCAAAAGCGGAGCTGCTGATGTGCTGGAACACCTTGGGGTAAATTTAAACTTAACGGCAGAGCAGTCGGGGAAGATATTAAAGAAAACAGGCATGTGCTTCCTCTTTGCACAGGCTTACCACTCTTCCATGAAATACGCCGGACCGGTGCGAAAGGAGCTTGGAGTGCGGACCATCTTTAACATCTTAGGGCCTCTCTCCAATCCGGCGGGAGCCACCATGCAGCTTCTGGGAGTTTATGATAAGAATCTGGTGGAACCGCTTGCAAAGGTATTAAGCAATCTGGGAGTCAAGCGGGGGCTGGTGGTATGCGGAGATGACGGACTGGATGAAGCCACTGTCACAGGTCCCAGCCACGTATGCGAGATCCGTTTCGGAGAACTGACGCCTTATAAGATCTCTCCGGAGGAATTTTCCTTAAACCGCTGCAGCCTTCCTGAGCTGGTGGGCGGCACGCCTGCCCAGAATGCCCAGATCACCAGAGACATCTTAAATGGAACACTCCACGGGCCAAAGCGGGATATTGTCCTATTAAACTCTGCCCTCAGCTTGTACCTGGGAATTGATGACTGTACCATTTCCCAGTGCATAGAAAAAGCGGCTGATCTCATTGATTCAGGAAAAGCCGCCAGAAAGCTTGAGGAATTTGTAACAATGACTAATGAGGTACTTTTATGATACTTGACGACCTTGCTGCTGCCTCTAAAAAACGGGCTGAGGCGGCAAAAAAGAAAATCCCCATGAAAACCATGGAAAAACTGGCATTTGAATCCTTGGAAAAGTCAATAGAGAACGGGCTTTCCTTTGAGCAAAGCCTGGCCTCACCCGGCATTTCCTTTATCTGTGAGGTAAAGCGGGCTTCTCCTTCCAAGGGACTCATTGCTCCTGATTTTCCCTATGTGGAGATCGCAAAGGATTATGAAACAGCTGGGGCTGATGCCATTTCAATCCTCACGGAACCGGAATATTTTCTGGGAAACAACAGCTACTTAACAGAGATCAGCCATAAAGTTGGCCTCCCCCTTCTCAGAAAGGATTTTATTGTGGATCCCTACCAGATTTACGAGGCAAAGGTCATAGGCGCTTCAGCGGTACTTCTCATCTGTGCCCTCTTGGATACAAAGGCCCTGGAAGAGGGATTAAAGCTGTGTAAAAGCCTTGGCTTAAGCGCTCTTGTGGAGGCCCATGATGAAAAGGAGATCCATTCCGCGCTGACCGCAGGAGCCAGTATTATTGGAGTAAATAACCGGAATTTGAAAACCTTTGAAGTGGATTTTAACAATTCCCTCCGTCTAAGAAGACTGGTTCCCTCTGACGTGGTCTTTGTGGCAGAAAGCGGAATTAAAACAGTAACAGACATCCGCCTTCTGTCAGAAGCCGGGGTCAATGCCGTCTTAATCGGGGAAAGCCTTATGCGCTCTCCTGATAAAAAGGAAATCCTGGACGGCTTTAAGAGGGCTGCGCAATGAATGGGGGAAAAACACGGATCAAACTATGCGGTCTGACCCGGAGGGAGGATATCCTGGCTGTGAATGCATGGAGACCTGATTACATTGGTTTTGTATTTGCCCCTGGAAAACGCCGCCTCACCGGACCGGAAGCTTATGAGCTGAAAAAGCTGCTGCTGCCGGAAATACCGGCGGTGGGCGTTTTCGTAAACAGCCCTATAAAGGAAATCCTGGTCCTGGCTGAGAATAAAACCATTGATCTTATCCAGCTTCACGGGGATGAGGACCGGGATTACATTCTGGAACTAAAAAACCGCCTGGCTCCCGGCATTCCTATTATAAAGGCCATACGGGTCCGGTTTGCACAGGATATAAAGGACGCACAGGGCCTTCCCGCGGACTTCCTGCTTTTTGACACTTATACAAAAGATGCTTACGGGGGCAGCGGAAAGACCTTTGACTGGTCCATGATACCAGACTTAAAAAAGCCCTGGTTCCTGGCCGGAGGCATAGACGCTTCAAACATTAAGCAGGCAATGAATACTCAGGCCTTTTGCCTGGATTTAAGCAGTTCCGTGGAAACGGACGGGAAAAAGGACCCTGAAAAAATAAAAGAAATCATACAAATAGTAAGGAGTGGAAATCCATGTCAAAAGGAAAATTTGGACAGCACGGCGGACAATTTGTCCCCGAAACGCTGATGAACGCAGTAAATGAGCTGGAACAAGCTTATGAAAAGTACAGCCATGACCAGAAGTTTTTAGAAGAGCTTTCTGACCTCCATAAAAAATATACCGGAAGGCCTTCCCTGCTCTATTATGCAGAGCGGATGACAGAGGATCTGGGCGGTGCAAAAATCTATCTCAAGCGGGAGGATTTAAACCATACCGGTTCCCACAAGATCAACAATGCCCTGGGCCAGGTTCTTCTCGCAAAAAAGATGGGAAAGACCAGAGTCATCGCTGAAACAGGGGCCGGTCAGCACGGAGTTGCCACGGCCACTGCCGCTGCTCTCATGGGAATGGAATGCGAAGTTTTCATGGGCAAGGAAGATACGGACCGCCAGGCCTTAAATGTATTCCGCATGGAGCTGTTAGGTACAAAGGTCCACGCCGTAACAAGCGGAACCCAGACCCTAAAGGATGCGGTCAATGAGACCATGAGGGAATGGACCAGCCGGGTGGCTGATACCCATTATGTCTTAGGCTCTGTCATGGGCCCTCACCCCTTTCCAACCATTGTAAGGGATTTCCAGAGCATCATCGGCAAGGAGGTCCGCACACAGTTAGAAGAGGCAGAAGGAAAGCTTCCTGATGTGGTGATTGCCTGTGTGGGCGGCGGTAGCAATGCCATGGGAATATTCCATGAGTTTGTAAACGAGCCTTCCGTAAAGCTCATAGGATGTGAGGCTGCTGGCCACGGAATTGAAACAGGAAAGCACGCTGCCACCATTTCCACCGGGTCACTTGGAATCTTCCACGGCATGAAATCTTATTTCTGCCAGGATGAATACGGACAGATTGCTCCTGTTTTCTCCATTTCCGCTGGACTTGATTATCCGGGCATCGGGCCGGAGCACGCGGCTCTTTATGACTCAAAGAGAGCCACTTACGTCCCGGTTACGGACCAGGAGGCAGTAGAAGCCTTTGAATACTTATCCCGTCTGGAAGGGATCATTCCTGCCATTGAAAGTGCCCATGCAGTGGCATACGCCAGAAAAATCGCTCCTTCCATGGGAAAAGAGAATATCATTGTCATTAATTTATCCGGGAGAGGCGACAAGGATGTGGCTGCCATTGCCCGTTATAAGGGGGTTGAAATTTATGAGTAGAGTAAGCGACGTATTTTCGAAGGGAAAGGCATTCATCCCATTTATTACGGCAGGGGATCCTGACCTTGCCACCACCGAAGAGCTGGTTCCTGCCATGGCTGAAGCCGGAGCGGATTTTATTGAGCTTGGAATCCCCTTTTCCGACCCAATTGCAGAAGGAATCGTGATCCAGGAAGCTGATATGCGGGCCCTGGCCTCAGGAGCCACCACTGATAAGCTATTTGACTGCGTAAAACGGATACGGAAAAAAACCAATGTTCCCCTGGCTTTTATGACTTATATTAATCCTGTTTTCGTATACGGAAGCGAACGGTTTTTAAAAAATGCGGCTGAAAGCGGCATTGACGCCCTGATCGTGCCGGATATGCCTTTTGAGGAGAGAGAGGAACTGCTTCCATTTTGCAGAAAATACGGGATTGAGCTGATTTCCCTTATTGCCCCCACTTCCAATGAGCGCATACGGGCCATTGCATCAGAATCAGAAGGATTTATTTACTGCGTTTCTTCCATGGGCGTGACAGGGGTAAGGGCGGAAATCAACACCAATATCGGTGAAATGGTTTCCCTTGTAAAAGAGACAAAGAACATTCCCTGCGCCATTGGCTTTGGTATCTCCACGCCGGAGCAGGCAAAGGAAATGAGCAAAATCGCGGATGGCGTTATTGTGGGAAGTGCCATTGTGAAAATAGCCGCAAAATATGGAAAAGACTGTGTAGGACCTGTCTGCGATTATGTACGGGAAATGAAGGCAGCCATTTCCGGCTGACAGCGGATCAGGGATGTTTTCCTTGACAAGACGAAAACAGAATGCTACACTAATGACCACAAGAGGGAGCTCGTAGACGGGCTGAGAGGAAGTAATTAACTTCGACCTTTATAACCTGATTTGGGTAATGCCAACGTAGGGATTCATACGGGACAATTGTATTTTCCGAGCCTATACCTGTTGGTATGGGCTCTTTTTGCGTGAGCAATA
>JAEWRS010000448.1 GCA_023398855.1 Bacillota bacterium | reverse complement strand
CCCACTACCTCATCAGCAGTGGGAGTTTTTATTTTCAGGTCACGGATGGTTTCTTCCGACAGCAGATCGATCTGCTTCTCATCAAAAAACAGCCCCTTCACACAGTTTCTCATATTACTTAACATCAGATTTGTCCGCACTGATTGTGATAGAACCAGTCCCTGACCCTTGCGGTCTTCTGTTAAAAATGCCATTCCGCAGCGGATGCCGTCTTTGGGTGATTTTATGGTCACCTTTTTTCCGTTTACATAAATTTCTCCGCTGTCATAGGGGTCAGCGCCGAACACAGCACGGAATGTTTCGGTTCTTCCAGCACCTACTAAGCCTGCAAAACCAAGAATTTCTCCATGGTTTGCATGAAAGCTGACATCTCTTAAAACTCCTGCAGAGTTTAAATGTTCTACCCGAAGAGCTTCCGTACCGGTTTCTGAAACCACTTTCGGGTATTGATTATCCAATGTTCTGCCTACCATGGCAGAGATTAACGAATCGTTATCCAGTTCATCTGTATTTTTTGTCAGGATGTGTTCTCCGTCTCTCATGACAGTTACCCTGTCACATAGTTGGAAAAGTTCTTCCAGCTTATGGGAAACAAACAAAATTGCAATGCCTTTTTCTTTTAGGGAGCGGACTGTTTTCATTAATTGTTCCACTTCCTTTTCCCCAAGGCTGGAGGTGGGTTCATCCATGATAATAAGTTTTGCATCAATCAGAACTGCTTTTGCAATTTCCACCATCTGCTGGATTCCCATGCCATAGGAACCGCATTCCTTTTTTACATCAATGTCCTGGCCAAGAGAAAGCATAACCTCATGGGCCAGCTCATGCATTTTTGTATATTCCAGAAACGGGCTTCCTTTTTTCTTTAAGGCTTTGTTAATAAAAATATTGTCTGTGACTGAAAGAAGTTTAACAATGTTTAATTCCTGATATACACAGGCAATTCCGGCAGTAGCAGCATCATTGGGATTCTTAAATGAAACAATATTATCTTCTATATAAATAGTACCTTCTTCAGGAATATGAACGCCGGTCAATACCTTGATCAGGGTGGATTTTCCCGCACCATTTTCACCGATCAATCCATGAATTTCGCCAGGTCTGATCTGCAAAGACATGTTCCTCATTGCCACTACTCCTGGGAAGCGTTTTGTCACACCTTTTAGTTCAACCAAATAATTACTCATCATGCTGCCAAACCTTTCCTTATGTTCTTAAGTGGGCTATTTTAAGTAGTCTTTCAGTTTTTCCAAATATGCTTTTGCATTTTCTTGAGTAATGACTTCGCAGCCTGTATCAACAAATGATTCAACGGCATCTCCTTTTACAGCATGAAGGGCTGTTTCAACTGCCTTATAACCCATGGTGTAAGCTGCCTGTGCACAGGTAGCGGTTATGTTGCCGTCAATGATATTTTGAACACCACTTTGATTGCCGTCAAAGCCAACAATAATGACGTCTTTTAGACCAAGCTGTTTAATAGCATTGGAAGCACCTGCAGCCGTATCATCGTTATGGCAGCAGACGATTTGGATATCTCCGTTTTGGGCAGTAATGATGTTTTCCATCACATTTGCGGCAGTATCCGGGTTGGACTGGGCATACTGAACTGCAACGATTTCCACTCCATTTTCTTCCATTGCTTTTGTATATCCTGCCTGGCGGGCATCGCTGGTGGCATTTCCTTCAACACCTCCGATAATCACGGCTTTTGTACCTTTTCCAGCTTTTTTAGCAGCAAATGTGCCGCCTTGGTAAGCTGCATTATCGTTACCGGTTCCCACAAAAGATATTTTCCCTGCTATTTCCGCATCCGTATCAACGGTTACAATGGGAATCGTTACA
Source organism: Bacillota bacterium (assembly GCA_023398855.1). Lineage (GTDB taxonomy): Bacteria > Bacillota > Clostridia > Lachnospirales > Lachnospiraceae > Lacrimispora. The sequence goes on along the minus strand of JAEWRS010000448.1, from coordinate 4,436 downwards.
TCCCCGATTACACTTGCCACAGAATCAGACTGCAGAGGTGAGATAACAAATGCATCAACTCCTCCGGAGAGCATGGTTTCAATCATATTGTTTTGTTCATCATAGGCTGTTTCTGAAGCAGGACCCTGTAAATCAACCTTAACTCCAAGATCCTTTGCCGCAGCCTGAACACCTGCCGCTACATAACCCCAGTATTCACTGGACAGTGTTTTTAAAATGACACCAATCGTGATGGTTCCTGAAGCAGCTTTTTCTGTTGTGCTGGAAACGGCACCGGTTTTTTGGTTTCCACAGCCAGTTATGGAAACCAGCATGGCAGAGGCTAACAGTACAGATAAAATTTTTCTTCTCATTACTTTTAAATCTCCCTTCTTAACAATCCTTTATTTTGACAGTTTGAATGAATGCTATGTATTTGTTATTTTAACAGTGTAAGACAGAGCGGACAATGGTATATTTTGTGCAATATGGGGGTATATTTTTCGATATCAGTATAAAAACAATAAAAAAAGCCCTATTAAAGAAGGTAATAAGACTTTTTGTTAGTTTAAATATACCAATAATCGAAAAAATCAATCCATAGAAACCGTTCCATTGTGAAACGTGATATTTTTGCCTTCCATGGTATAGGCTTCTGCAATCTGATTTGTGATAATAATCACTGCAATTCCTGACTTGAGAGCTTCTTTCAGCAGGTTGATGGTGATCTGACGCATTTGAAAATCAACGGATGAAAAGGGCTTTATGCATACCAGGACTTTTGGACGTACAAAGATCCAGCGGTAGTATAATAGTTTTAATTTGCATTCTTCATTGACCATATAGGTTTTCTTCATTAATTCTTCTTCTGAAAATATTCCCTCCATCAGATGCATGGTCATCTTTCTGTACTTTTTTCTTAAGAGGTACTTTTTTTTGTTATGCTGGATCATAAAAGTCATGTGATCCAATACGGTCATATCAGCAAACAGCATTTCTTCCATTGGCCGTGCTTCAATAAAGGCGATGCCATCCCGGATCGATTGATGAATTGACTGGAAGGAGTATTCATTCCCATCTAATAATATTTTACCTGATTCAAACCCACACTCTCCCTGAAGAATGGGAAGGATATTTCTGCATTCCGTAGAATCTAAGTCTAATATATTTAGTACATCTCCGGCACTTAACGAGAGATTCAAAACGGGAAGGTCAGGCAGTTTCACATCCCGGAATTCTAGAACAGTTTTTTTATCCATGTATTTTTGTGACAGATTATTTTTTTTAACCATACTTTTTCTGGTTTTTTCAAACAGTTCCATATAAGTCTGAAATTTAGAAAAATCCTCCTGGTTCACGTGGCCGATGGTCCTGCCGTTTTTGATGATGGTTATTTCATCGGCATGCTCGTACAGTTTGGTAGAGCTGTTTACAATGTAAAGGAAAGTCATTCCCCTGACTTTTAATTTCTTTACCAGAATAAAGAAATGTTCCAGCTGCTCTTCTGTCATCATCATTTCTATATCTGTTATGACAGCCAGATGACACCCTGAGACATAAGCGCGTATTAATTCCGCTTGTTTTTGCATGCCCGGATCCAGCAGGTGCGCATGATCCAACAGGGGGATGTAAATTTCCAGATCGTTAAAAAGGCCCGGAGCTTGCCGGCAGAGAGTATCTACCGGTTTCCAGAATGAAACTCTTCCATTGGCAACAAAAATATTCTCAGCCACACTAAGGGCAGAAAAAACTCCTTTGTTGCGTCCGATGAATGCAATCTGCTTCTGCATTTGTACCTGAATTCTGGGAGATGCTATTTTCTTCCCTTTATAATAGGTCCAGCCATAGACTGGCTTTAAGCTTCCGTGCAGCAGCTGCAGAAAATATTCCTTTTCAATACCATTGTTCACCATAACGCAGCAGATTTCTCCCATGAAAGCCCGGAAATAGAGTCCGTTAAAACAGGTTTGCCCTTCTATGGAACAGTGAATATTTTCATAGCGGATCAGTTCATGTTTCATGATTTTCTTCCTTCTTTTGGCTCAAACGAATAAGGAAATATGAGGCGTACTTCTGTTCCGATTCCGGGAGTACTGAGAATGTGGAGGCCATATTCGTCACCCATAAGCAGGCGGATTCTTGAATTTACATTCATAAGAGCGATCCCTCCCTTTCCTCCTTCATTGGCTGAACTGTCTCCGGCATTAATTAGGGAAAGCTTTTCATTCAGACTTCCAAGCCTGGCTTCCTCAATTCCGATGCCGTCATCAATCACGGAAAGATAAAGGATGGTGTCGCTGTGTTCTATGTCAATGACAATCGTTCCACCTGTGACTTTGGGCTCCAATCCGTGTTTAATTGCATTTTCCACGATTGGCTGAAGCGTGAGCTTTGGGATTCTGGTTTTTAAAATTTCATTATCGTCTGGGGGCAGTTTAATCTTTAATTCCAGCTTATCATCAAAGCGGTATTTCTGAATTAAAAAATAATTCTCTACATTTGCTAATTCTTCCTGCAGCGTACTCAGCTTATCCATTTTTGAAGTGGAATAACGGAAGAATACGGCAAGGGCTTCTGTGATCTTCCCAATTTCCGGTACTCCTGCCATAATCGCGTCAGAGCGAATAGATTCCAGAACATTATAGAGAAAGTGAGGATTGATCTGGTTTTGAAGGGCCAGATATCTGGCTTGCTGCTTGGCATTTTCCATTATTTTATCCTTGTCCAGGATAGCTTCCAGCTTAAATAGAAGGACATCTGTCTCCGGAGAGATTCCTTCCAGGCTTTTAAAAATCTCTGTGAATATTATGCCATTGTTGAAAAACTCTATTTTTTTTCTCATGACCGCCAGAGGCTTAAAAATCCTGACCTTACCAATAACCAGCAACGTAAGAAAGGAAAGCAGCAAAATCCATATTATAAATCCATATAGAAAGGATTTTGCCAGTTCTGGTTTCAGCAGAGTCAATAAAAACAAGGTCAGAGCAAGACAACTCCAGGAGATCATGAAACTGATCCAGATCAGAATACGTTTTATTAACCATTGTTTTTTCAAAGAATATCCTCCCTGCTTCAGCGTTCCAAAAACATCTTACGGTATTCGTTCGGAGAAACACCCAGGGTTTTTTTAAACTGTTTAGTAAAAAATTTAATGTCATTGTAGCCAGCAAGCTCCGCTATTTCACTTACATTCCATTCCTTTTCTACCAGAAGCTTTTTTGCAGTCTCAATTCTAACCATCTGAACATATTCAGTGAGTGTCTTTCCGGTTTCCTTTTTGAACAGATATGAAAAGTAGGAATAGCTGAAACCGGCATTCTTTGCCAGTTCTTCCAGTTTTACATCAATGCCCTTGTTTTTTTCTATATACTGCTTTGCATAGGCAACCGGTTTTATTTCTCTGCTTTTTAGATGCTTTAGAACTTCAAACAGGATATTAATTAAGGTTTCTTCCAAAAGTTCAAACGCTTGATCAAAACTGATGCAATGTTCATACATTTCAGTGAAATAAGCCGCTTTTCCTGATGTATCCAAAGTAGTATCAAGCAGCTTAAACCAGTCCAGATAAACGTGGGCTATGCAAAGCAGTTCTGTTTTTACATCAAGGCCGGAGAGGGTTTTTGTTTCAAACATGATCTGTTTTACATCAGTTAGACATTTTTTTATTTCTTCCGGTTCAAAGGATTCTGTCCTGTTTTCCAGCAGACATGAAATTTTTGAAGATAAATTGATGTTCTTCTTACTTCCTTCAGCAGGTATACTTAATTCTGCAACTGTATTATTATCTGTAAGAAGGCGGTTATACATGGCTATCCGGCTGTGCTGTATCTGCCGGACCAGCTCTTCATCCGTATCCACCGGCTCTGTGATGAGGGCCGTAAAATATAACTTAGGAAACAGATCCTGAAGTCCCATGACCCGGTCTCTCACATGGTTTAAGGCTTTCATCAGTTCTTCCTTGCTGTAAGGCTGATGACAAAGCAATAAAAATATGCCTTCATTGGAAAACTCAACAGTAAATTGATCATCTTCATAGGAAAATTCCACCTGTAGGATTTCAATCGTTTTATCAATTAAAAGCTGATAAGCACTTTTTGTGAAATTCTTATATTCAATGTCCGGCTTTACCATCAGACACCGTGCGGTCTGGCCAATAATCTTAGAGGTATTAATTTTCCTGATTTCTTTTAATACGGCCTCAGGTATTTGCTCCGGTCGTTGTTCCAGTATTATTTTTAGAAATACCCGTTTCATTTCACCGGAATAGTTTTTAATGGTATTTTCTAAATGAGTGCGGGCTTCCTGGCTGCTTTTCTGTTCCAAGGTTTCGTTAACAAGCTTTTTTAATGTACGGGTTAAATCCTCCTGATTAATGGGCTTTAATAAATAGTCCCGGACTCCGTACCGGATCCCCTGCTGTGCGTATTGGAAGTCTTTATATCCGCTGATAATTATGC
>JAEWRS010000411.1 GCA_023398855.1 Bacillota bacterium | reverse complement strand
CAGATCATGACTGAATTCAGTACAAATATCATGTTGTACAGGCCGCCATGGGAAAACATGGTTGTAGTTATTTTTCAAAAGGCTATGTCAGCCAACACTGATTTTGGCATTGCATCCTCCATGGCTGTACTGCTGATGGTATTCGTATTTGTGCCCATGTACCTTTTGAGCAGAATGGGACGGGATAATGTTAAGTTTCAGGAGAAAGGCTAAAGGGTGGAATTATGAATGAAAACATATTGCTGAAACCGGCATCAATTAAAATTGATCAGGTCGTCAAGAAATTTGGTGAAGTAGAAGTACTAAAGGGAATTGATATAGATATTAAACCGGGTGAATTTTTCACATTATTAGGATCCTCTGGCTGTGGAAAGACAACTCTGCTGCGCTTGATTGCCGGGTTCGAAGAGATCACCAACGGGCATATCTCTTTTGATGGAAAAGATATTTCCTCTTTAAATCCATGGGAACGAAATGTTGGTTTTGTATTTCAGAATTACGCTCTCTGGCCTCACATGTCTATTTATGAAAATATTGCTTATGGACTGAAGATGAGAAAGCTTCCCCAGCATGTCATTGATGAACGGGTGCGATGGGGACTGTCGGTAGGCGGCCTGGAAGGAATGGAAAAAAGGCATCCCGGCCAGCTTTCAGGCGGACAGCAGCAGCGCGTGGCAATTGTCCGGGCATTGGTTATTCAGCCGCAGGCACTTTTACTGGATGAACCCCTTTCCAACCTGGATGTAAAGCTGCGTATTAAAATGCGTAAGGACATTAAGGATTTACAGCGTCAGGTAGGCATCACGGTTGTGTATGTCACTCATGATCAGGAAGAAGCACTGGAAATATCGGACAGGATTGCTGTATTTGAAAAAGGGGTTGTACAGCAAATCGGAAAACCCCAGGAGATTTATAAAAACCCATCCAATCCGTTTGTAGCACAGTTTGTAGGCACCAGTAATTTTATAGAGGGAACCATATCGAATGGTACTTTTTCAACTCATTCAGGGAAAACCATACCCCTTTGCACCGCAATTCAGGGGTCAGGGAATGCGAAGCTATGTTTCCGTCCTGAGCATGCACTTCTTGGCCGCAATCAAATGGAAGGGGCTTTTCCGGTTACCATGAAAAGTGCCGCATACCGTGGGAACTGCGTAAACTGTGTAGTAGAGGTGGAGCCTGGCCTGGAATTAAGTATTATTGCTGATGAAGAATTTGAAACTGGCGATAAACTGTGGTTGCAAATTCAAAAGTATTCCTATTACAAGTAGACCTGCTTTCCTTATTGTATGTGACGCCTTTTAAGGTCATATCATTTCTCCAGGAGATGAAAAAGTGAAAAAGCAAATTGGAATCGGCTTGAACGCCGACTGGATTAATGGCGATGACCGTAACTTGCGGTCTTGCCTGGAAATGGCCCAAAAATCGGGCGGTAATTGCTGTGAATTGATTATGCATTCCATGGATGTACTTTTAAACAGTAAGCTTTTAGAACCTCGGGTTTCGGCTGTGAAACAAATATTAATGGATTTTGGCTTTACCTATTCCATTCATATGCCTTATAGCTTTCATCCCTTTGCCATAGGCGAGGCGGATCGTTTCACATTTTTTAAGTCATGCATAGACTTTACAAAGCAAATCGGCGGTAAAAACATAACCGTCCATGCAAGTCCCATCGCAAGAGGCGATAAGGACGGTCTTTTAAAGGACATTGCCTATTATCAGGAAATTGCCCATTATGCCGGGGATATCCGGATTGGTATCGAAAATCCATATTACTCAGGAGATATGGAAAAGTTTCGGACAATGCTGGGAGTAAATCCGGACAGTTTGGCAGAGCATATTCAAAAAATAGGCTGCGGCAATTGTGGGATAACCTTAGATTTTGGCCATGCATATCTGTCATCTAAAAATTATAACCGTGATTATATATCGGATATCCGGAAGATGGCACCTTTGGCTGTTCATCTTCATGTACATGATAATTTTGGCAGGCACGGGGAGATAAACAATTATATGGATAACTTTTCAAAAGGCATAGGTGATCTGCATCTGCCTCCCTCCTGGGGCGAGATACCCTGGCAATCCGTGCTTCCCTTATTTGAAGAGTATCATGGCATATATATTCTGGAAACAGAATTTCGGTTTTATGATTATTTTCATACTGGAGTGCAGTTTTTAAACGAATTTCCTAACTGTTCAGGATTAGCTTAAAAGAAAAAGAACCACGCCATACTTCGCAAATATTGGAAGTATGACGTGGTTTCTTTATTGCCATAAAACCATCACCTATCTACAAATAATATATCTTTTATAGAAAAATTATAAATTCTAATTTTTTATCCATATAAATATTAAAATATTACAAATATATTAAAAATTGTTCATTTATTTTCGTCAAAAAACTCCATATAATTAAATAAAATTCTTATACTATGACTTTTGTGGGATAGAATACATTCTCTTTCAAGCAGAATGAGATCCACGATATTCATAAATATAATAATTTTAAAGAAGGAGGAATTTTGTGTGAATAAAAAGTTTAGGAACAAGTGGAAGCGGGTGACAAGTATGTGTATGGCAATGCAGATGATTATCACTGTTCCAGCTGCCGGACAGACGTTGCCAAAAATATCTGGATCAGAATTATTAAACACCGGACATTATGCTGCGTCTGTTAATCCTGCCGAAGGAGGGGGGAGTTTATCACTGTTCAAAAGCAGTGACACGACATCGCCATGGAACACCACAAATGAAACACTGATACCTGGAACAACCATGTTTTGGGAAGGGGAAAACCGTTTTCGCGGGGCCCAGATCACAGCAGAAATGTCAATGAAGTCCCTTTCAGAAACCTATGGTGTTCAAGGAGTGAAGCTGGGAAATGAGATTCATGGTGTAAAATCATGGTTTTTGTTTGGCAGTGAAATCCTTTGTGCCGGAGCAGGCCTCCAGGCACAAACAGAAAACAGCGGACAAATCATTACCGTTGTAGATAATATTCCTGTCACTAAGGATACAAAACTGGCATTGACAAATCCCAGCAACGGATACCGGAATATATTGACAGCAAGTGGGAATCAGGGCGTATGGAGTCCTCTTCTCAATAAACCCACTAAAGGGGTACATACTCAGAGAAACTGGCTCAGCGCATCTGCCTTATCAGGTAATAATCTGGAATGGTCCTATGTGTTTGGAGACGGAGAGACCGGATCCCATTTATCAGCTTCTAACGTATATTATTGTTTGAATACAAAAGGTACTGATAAGGCTCAGACAGCCGAATTTTTTATTGCTCCGGGAGAGACCTACCAGTATACCCT
>JAEWRS010000354.1 GCA_023398855.1 Bacillota bacterium | reverse complement strand
GCGGTGGGCATGGCAAATAACCGCAATCCCATTCCAATCATCATTCCCTGCCATCGGGTAATTGGATCTGACGGAAGCCTGATAGGATATGGGGGAGGCCTTGATATAAAAGTAAAATTGCTGGAGCTGGAGCGCCAGGAAGCTCATGTTTATAATTATTAAGAATTATTGGTGATTCTTTCAGTTCATTTAAGCCCCTATACTTTTGGTGGGGTTAATGTTATAATCCTCATCGTCACCAGAAATAAGATTTATAGTGAGGAGTGATTAAAATGAGAAAAAGCAAGATGCTGGCAGTAATTGTCATTGCCATGGCAGTCATGATGTCGGCTGCGGCCTGTGGATCAAAAGATAATACGAAATCCTCGAAGGATGTTTCTACAGAAGCCGGTAATGCGGAAACAACAGGAACGAAGGCTGCTTTGGGAAGAGAGGAAGTATCAAAGAGTGATGAAGCTGAGACAGAAGCAGCTCAAAAGGCCGCTTCTGATGCAGGAAGCATTTCTTCCGGCGTTTTTACTTCTAAATCTGGAAAATATCAGATCACACCGCCGCAGGGCTGGACCATTGAAGAGGATGGAGATGAAGGTGCAGTAGCATTCAGTTCTCCCAATGGAAGCGATATGCTGGAAGTTACTTATGTTGAAGGAGAGGATGCCGACGGGGCCAGAGAAGTCTATCCTGATACTATGGAAGAGTACAAGGAATTGGTAAGCCGTGGAGAAGATATGGAATTTGTTCGTTATAGTGTAGAAAACGGCAAAGACGGCAGCCAGACCTTCCGTTACGCGATCCGGTATAAGGCTGCTGAGGATGGAGTACGTTATTATGCGGTGGCTGGTTCCTATGACGCTGCTGCAAAAAAGTATATCAGTGCTGCAGGAACAGTGGAATCTGCAGATACTGGAGCAGAAGGTCAGATTGAGGCAGCTTTGGATACTTTAAAGCTGAAATAGGGCTGGAAATTAAAGAGATACAAGTAAAAACAGGGGTTAAAGCGGAATTACTGCTTTAACCCCTGTTTTTACATGGTAATGAGAGTTCCCCTGAGAAGAGCCACATCCTCCTCCTGATGGGTACTGATGATGACCAGTTTGTCATGAGTCTTTTCTTTGATATATTGGATTACAGACAATTTTGTATTTTCATCAAGTCCGGTAAATGGTTCGTCCATTAAGATCATATCACAAGGGACTGACAATGCTCTTACTATGGCTACCCGGCGTTTCATTCCGCCGCTTAGTGTGGATACAGGCCGGGATAATGCTTCCTCAGGAAGGAGCCGTAAAAGCCCTTCCCTGACCTGTTTCCGGCTTATGGAGGCACGGCCTGGTATTACCATGACGATATTATCTATCGGGTTAAATGGTTCACACAGGCGGTTTTCCTGGAATACAGCGGATGACATGATGCCGTCAAGACCTTCTATCGAACCGGAATCAGCCGTCTCTAGTCCCAGAAGAATCCGGAGAAAGGTGGTTTTTCCAGAACCCGATGGCCCCATCAGACAGTAAATGCGGCCGGAGTAGAGAGAGAGACTGAGCTGAGTGAAAACGTTAAGATTACCAAAGGATTTGGTCAGATGATTCACCTTTACTTCCATAGGCCAATCCTCCTTTTCTTATGAAACTTCTTACCGGCCTCTGCCTGGCTTAGCAGCCATAAAAAGAATGTTTCAAAAATGGCGCTGACTGCAATAATTACCAGCGTCCAGGCAAAAAGGTCTGCTGTGCTTAAATAAATTTTGGCCATATAAAGCTTTTCACCGATGGAATAGCTGGGAACTCCGATCACCTCTGCGGCAACTCCTGATTTCCAGCCCATTCCTAAGGCAACCCGGCAGCCGCTGATCAGGTATGGAAGAAGGGCCGGCCGGTAGATATAAAAGAGCTTCTTTATGCCCTGTACATGGAAGACCCGGGACATTTCCAGAAGCTTTGGGTCAGTACTCGCAAAGCCTGCCATGGTATTTATGTAAATAATAGGAAATACCACAAGAAAGGCAATAAAAACGGAAAGATTCTTAGAACCTACCCAGATCAGGGCCAGAATGACAAAGGAAGCAACTGGAACCGACTTGATTAAGGACATAATCGGTTCCAGAAAGTCTTTGATAAAAGGAAAACGGAAGGCAGCGCCGCCTGTCAGGATTCCAGACACAAAAGCCAGGAGAAAGCCAAGGTTTATCTTTCCAAACGAGAGGGCAATGGTTTTCCAGAAGCTGGGCATGGCTGCCTGGACCCATAAAGCCTGGATCACTTCCAGAGGACCTACCAGAATAATGCTGTTGTGCACAGCCAGGCTTGCCGCCTGCCATGCAATAAGCCAGAATAGTATGATGCAGGCTTTTTTCAGCGGCCGGGCTGTTGGTTTCATCGTGTCAGTCTCCTTACCAGTTTTTCCGTATTTTATTGCATATAATAGAAATTATCATCCGGCAGCGTACCGCCTACGGAAGGCGGCTCCATATCAAACAGAACTTTTAGGTATCCGCCTAAAAGGGATTTCATCTGGTCTCCGTCCACATAGGTGATGCTGCAGTAGGGGAGGGCTTTTTCTGCAACAGGGGCCTTTTCAATGATCCCGGCGGCTGCCACTAAAGCAGCTGTTTCCGCTACATTGGAATTGGAAAATTCCGCTGACTCCTTATGCTCTGCCATAAAAGTATCAATGGCGTCCTTATGGTCTTTCAGTATATCGTTCCGGCATATGGTAACTCCGGTAACCAGGCTGCCCCCGTTTTCACCGGCAGTGGCGTCCCATTCCTTTGTTAAGTCAAGAACCATTTTAAGGGAGTCATTCTGAGCCATGGCGGCAGTTACAAAGGGCTGGGGAAGAAGGCCTGCTGCATCAGGTTTTTCCTTTAGGATGGAAGCCACCTCTGCAGGCTCTGATTTATACTCCAGGGTCACATCGTCAGTGGTTAAACCACTGGCCTTAAGCACATGCTGAAGGACATAGTCCGGCGTGGTTCCCTTGCCGGTTAAGTAGACGGTCTTTCCCTTTAAGTCGGCGGCCGTCTTAATGGAATCATCGGAAGATAATACATAGAGAACACCCAGGGTGTTGATATCAATGACACTCACTCCCTGATTCGTCTTATTGTAAATAATGGAAGCCATGTTGGCTGGAACAAGCGCCACATCAAGTTCTTTGCTTACTATTTTTCCGAGAAGTTCATCGGCAGCGGTCACCATAGTGAATGTATAGGAGCCTTTTGCGCCGCCCTTTTCAGACTGGTCCATCAGCCTTACAAGTCCCATGGAGGTGGGCCCCTTTAAGGAACCGATTTTTAAGGGATAGGCGTTGCCTGTGCTTTGGGTTTCCTGCGTCTCCTTAACTGCCTCAGCAGTGGTTTCCTTTTCAGGGGCAGAGGTTGCCTGCGTGATTTCCGGACGGCTCTTTGCGCAGCCGGAAAGAAGGGCAGCTGTCATGGCGAACGCCATCAATACTGATACTGCTTTTTTCATAATGATCCTCACTTTCTGTCCGTACCTGTCATGAGCTTCCTGTTATTAAAAAACCCATACCAGAAGGCATGGGATTTCCGTTTACCGTATTCTCCTCGCCTTCTCCGTCAGGGTTCCTTCCGGGTTAGTACGAACACCTTCAGTATACCATTATTCCCCTATATTTGTCAAAATATAGATACAGATATATTGGAAAATGTGTTATACTGTATATACTTGTATCGTCCAAATCTGACAGGAATGGGAAGCACCCTGGGGGCAAATCCGTATGCCCCAAAAACATGGACGGTAAATTGAAAGGAGAATAAGACGTATGAATGCGATATATGCAAAGCTTGAACATTGTATGAAAAGTGTCAGGGAGAAGACGGACTTTGTACCGGAAGTGGCTCTGATCCTGGGATCCGGTCTTGGGGAATATGCGGAGGAAATAAAAGTTGTGGCCTCCATTGAGTATAAGGATATAGAGGGATTCCCTGTGTCAACAGTAGCAGGCCATAAAGGCAGATTTGTGTTCGGATATGTAAATGAGGTTCCGGTTGTTATTATGCAGGGACGGGTTCATTTTTATGAAGGATATCCAATGACGGATGTGGTGCTTCCGGCCAGGCTTATGGGGCTTTTAGGAGCAAAGGTTCTGTTTCTGACCAACGCCTGCGGCGGTGTCAACAAGGAGTTTCAGGCAGGAGATTTTATGCTCATAAGGGATCATATCTCGAGCTTTGTTCCATCTCCTCTGATCGGAGAAAATTTAGAGAATCTAGGTCCTAGATTTCCTGATATGAGTGATGTGTACAGCAAAAAGCTGCAGCAGGTTATCAAAGAGGCGGCAAAGGAAGAAGGGATTGGTTTAAGGGAAGGGGTTTACATGCAGCTTACCGGCCCTGCATACGAGTCTCCGGCGGAGGTGCAGATGTGCCGTATTCTGGGAGCTGATGCAGTGGGGATGAGCACGGCCTGTGAGGCTCTGGCGGCCAACCACATGGGGATGAAGGTTTGCGGCATTTCCTGTATCACCAATATGGCCTGCGGTATTACAGACCAGCCCTTAAGCCATGGAGAGGTGCAGGAGACGGCAGACCGTGTCGCACCATTGTTTAAAAAGCTGATAACAGCTTCCATTACAAAGATCGCAGGCAATTAAAAGGAGGAGAATTTTTCTTATGGATCGTATGTTAGCTGAACGGATTCTGGCTGCATCAGGGGCGAAAAAAGCGTCCATGGTGCTAAAGCATGCCAAGGTAGTTAATGTTTTTACGTCAGAACTGGAAGATGGGGATATTGCTGTTGAGGATGGCTACATTGTTGGAGTGGGAGATTATGAGGGACAGACGGAGATCGAGCTTGGAGGAGCGGTGGTTTGTCCTGGTTTCATTGACGGACATATTCATCTGGAAAGCTCTATGATAGCGCCGGGAGAGTTTGAACGGTCCGTTGTGCCTCATGGGACCCAGGCGGTCATAACGGATCCTCACGAGATAGCAAACGTGGCAGGAGCAGAAGGCATCCGGTTTATGATGGAACGGACCAAAGGACTTACCCTTGATG
>JAEWRS010000291.1 GCA_023398855.1 Bacillota bacterium | reverse complement strand
GGGGCTGCCTGCAAAAGTCCGGAAGATTTCGTGTCCATTGCTCAGACCCTTGACCGTGCGGCCAAAGAGGTCGGCGTGAATTTTATCGGCGGATATTCCTCACTGGTAAGCAAGGGAATGACTGCTGCAGACAAAAACCTGATTCTTTCTATACCCAAAGCCCTTTCCTCTACGGAACGGGTATGCAGCTCTGTGAATGTTGGTTCCACAAAAACAGGTATTAACATGGATGCAGTGGCCCTTATGGGAGAAATTGTAGTGGAAACTGCAAAAGCTACCAAGGATAAGGATTCCCTTGGCTGTGCCAAGCTGGTGGTATTTTGCAATGCACCGGATGATAATCCTTTTATGGCAGGAGCGTTCCACGGGGTAACAGAAGCGGAGACAATCATTAATGTGGGAGTCAGTGGTCCGGGAGTTGTTAAGACTGCCGTCGAAACAGCCAGAGGAAAGGATTTTGGGGTTCTGTGTGAAACCATTAAGAAAACAGCATTTAAGATAACCCGGGTGGGACAGCTTGTGGCCCAAGAGGCTTCCAAAAGGCTGAATGTTCCCTTTGGAATTATTGACTTATCCCTTGCACCGACCCCTGCCGTTGGCGACAGCGTGGCAGAGATTCTGGAAGAGATCGGACTGGAACGGGTTGGCGCGCCAGGCACCACGGCTGCTCTTGCCTTGTTAAATGACCAGGTAAAAAAAGGTGGTGTTATGGCCTCCTCCTATGTAGGCGGATTAAGCGGCGCGTTTATTCCTGTCAGTGAAGATCAGGGAATGATTGATGCTGTGGCCATGGGAGCGCTGAATATAGAAAAGCTGGAGGCAATGACCTGCGTTTGTTCCGTTGGCCTTGACATGATCGCCATTCCAGGGGACACGCCGGCCACTACCATTGCGGGAATTATTGCAGATGAATCTGCCATTGGTATGGTAAATCAGAAGACAACCGCAGTCCGGATTATCCCTGTCATTGGAAAATCGGTGGGAGATATGGTAGAATTCGGCGGACTTTTGGGCTATGCACCCGTTATGCCGGTGAGCCGGTATTCCTGTGAAAAATTCATAACCAGAGGCGGACGAATTCCGGCTCCGATCCATAGCTTTAAAAATTAAAGGGCACCAGAGGAAGGATTTGGAGATGAATATTTATTTGATTCGCCATGGACGGCAAAGCAGCAAGCTCTGTAATATTGATGTAAATTTGTCGGAGGAAGGCCTCCGGCAGTCGGCTCTGGTGGGAAAAAGGCTGGCTTCAAAAGCCATTGAAGCGGTGTATTCCAGCCATTTGATCCGCGCGGTGGAAACCGCAAAAGAGGCAAACCGCTACTGGAATGCAGAGCACATCATTAGACAGGAGCTTAGTGAGATTTCCTTCGGGGAAATGGAAGGCCTGGCGGATGATGAGATTCAATCAAGGTTTGCAGATTTTAAGATAGAGCAGGAGCAGATGGAACTGGATTTGCCATATCCAGGAGGTGAGTGTGCCGGAGACGTCATAAGGAGGGCCATGCCTGTTTTTAAAGATATTGCTGCAAGCGGCCGCCAAAATGTGGCTGTGGTGACTCACGGTGGACTGATCCGCATCATGGTTACTGCACTTCTTCACATGGATCCGAAATATTACCGTCTCATTGGAAATTCTCTTGAAAACTCCAGCATTACGCAAGTGCGCTGGAATGAAAAAACAGGGCGGTTTACAATGGAGCGATTTAATGATTTTGCACATCTAGAACCATACCCCCAGCTTTTACGGGCAAGCTGGGTGGAGGCAGAAAACTGAAACACCCTGCGGGTATACCTGCGTGTCCAAAGGTTGTGGACAGAAAAGAGGAAACACCCTGGGGGCATACTTGTATGTCCAGAGGACATGGAAAGGAATTGTCTGATTTCATGGAACAAAAGGAAAGAGAAAATCTTATTCAGATCGGAAAGGAATTTCTAGATGAAAATCTCCTTCGGATCGTCATCAGCAATCCAGCGGATAAACAGGGCGTTTCCAAGGTAAAGGTACGCCCGTTTTTGCTAAAAGGAACCTTAATTTTCCAGGCAGAGGAATTTGTGGGGAACCAGGCCTTTCATAAAAATTATTCTGCAGAGGAATGCTTATCCTATATTGCTGATTTGCTGGATGGGAGAATGCGCCAGATGGAATTGGATTCCAGGAAGGGGCAGGTAAGGGTTCTGGTAAGTAAAAAGGGGTATCCAAGCATCAAGGTGAAGCGCCAGCAGAAGATTGCAGCACCTGCTCCTGTTCCTCAGCATAACAGACAAAAGACCTATATTTTAGAGGAAGGGACGGTTGTTCCGTTTCTGGTGGATTTAGGCGTCATGACTGAGGAAGGGAAAATTATTGCCTCACGATATGATAAGTTCCGGCAGATCAACCGCTTTCTGGAATTTATTGAGGATATTCTGCCAAGGCTTGATAAGAACAGGGAAAATGTGATCATTGACTTTGGCTGTGGGAAATCTTATCTCACGTTTGCTATGTATTACTATCTTCATGAACTAAAGGGTTATTCCATCCGTGTCATAGGTCTGGATTTAAAACAGACGGTCATTGATGACTGCAACCGTTTGAGAGAACGATATGGGTATGATAAACTGAACTTTTATCATGGGGATATTGCCTCTTATGAAGGGGTGAATCAAGTGGACATGGTTGTGACCCTTCATGCCTGCGATACTGCCACGGATTACGCCCTGGCAAAAGCAGTCCGGTGGGGAGCAGCTGTCATTTTGTCGGTCCCCTGCTGTCAGCATGAGCTGAATAAGACCATGGACCAGGAACTTATGGCTCCTGTATTTCAATATGGACTTATCAGGGAGCGGATGGCGGCTCTTTATACCGACGCTCTCAGGGCGGAAATTCTGGAAAGCCAGGGATACCGCACTCAGATCCTGGAATTCATTGATATGGAACATACTCCCAAGAATATCCTGATCCGGGCTGTCAGGCAGGGAGAAAAGAAGGACAACCAGAGGGAGATAGGAGAGATTCTGGATTTTCTTCATGGAAAACTGACTCTTGCAGACTTGCTGCTGTAATATGATTCCGTATGGAAAGCCGATGGTAATTTTTAATGATATGTGGTATGATATAGAAAATACTTTAAGGAGGAGCTGTCAATGCCTTTTATTAATTCCAAGGTAAATGTTACATTATCAGAAGAAGAAAAAACAGCCTTAAAGACCAGGCTTGGACAGGCCATCAGCCTCATTCCCGGCAAGTCGGAAAACTGGCTCATGGTTGGCTTTGAAGATAATTGTTCTCTTTACTTTAAAGGGAAGAATGATACAAAGATGGCTTTTGTGGAAGTGAAGCTTTTCGGCCATGCTTCAGAGCATGATTATGGTCAATTAACTGCTGAAATTTGCAACATCCACCAGGAAGTGCTTTCTATTGCGCAGGATAAAATTTATGTGAAGTATGAAGAAGTGGATCACTGGGGATGGAATGGCGGAAACTTTTAACTGCATCAGATGATTCTTAGGTCGGGAGGAATGGCTTATGGAGCTTTGGGATGTTTATGATGAAAACAGAGTGGCTACCGGAAAAACTCACGTCAGGGGGATACCGCTGGCTCAGGGGGAATACCATCTTGTAGCAGATGTCTGGCTGGTAAATGAAGATCAGGAAATTTTGTTGACAAAGAGGCATCCGGATAAGCCCTATGGCCTTATGTGGGAATGCACCGGTGGTTCTGCCCTGGCAGGGGAGACAAGTGTGGAGGGGGCTCTTCGGGAGCTTTCGGAAGAAGTTGGAGTGCTGGCAGAAAAAGAACAGCTCATTCTGATTCATACCATACGCCAGAAAGAGCGTTTTGTTGACACCTATATCACCAGGCAAAAAGTTACCTTAAAAGACATAACCATTCAAAAGGAAGAAGTGGTGGACGCGAAATTCGTTACATTTGAGCAGCTGCTTGAATTGTGGAAAAAGGGAATCGTAGTTCCAAAATCCAGATTTCTTCTATATAAAGACAAAATCCAGGAATTTGTTCAGCCGCCGTCATAAGATGACGACTGAATGGGTAAACTCATTTTTCATTTTAATGTGATATTTGTCCTGCATAATGGTCTGATAAATGTGGGAGCAGTAAAAATCCTGCCGGAGCATGGCCCAGGCTGTACCAGAAAGGATGAGCCGGGCGTCGGCAGTTTTTGTGATGAGAGGGATGCTCCCTCTCTTTTTTATTTCTCCCATAAGGGAGGATGAGGTTTTCCTAAAGCCTAAAACACGGGCATAGGGAGCATAGCCGGCATTCCGGCTCATAGCAACCTGATGAGAGGTGATCCCCAGGGCAATATGGAGAAGGGCCCGGCTGATCCGGGTGTAGGTATACTGCCTCGTTTTTAATTGACTGATCCGTTCTTCAAAGGGAAGGAAATCCGTAAGTTGTTTTAAAAGTCTTGACGCCAGTTCCTCCGAAACATCGGCGTATTTTTGAAATAGAATTCCTTCATAGTCCAGTTTCAGCAGGGAGGTATTTAACAAAGCACTGAAATCATCAGGAAAGACAGGATATCCCTGAGCCATCATCTGTTTTACTGGATCCGGCACCTGTATTTGCGAGAAATCAGCCTGGTTTAGGCTGTCTCGGTTTTCATAAAGGGTTTTCCGGATTCCGGTTGCAGAACTAAATCCATCGGAAGTCAGACTGGTATCGTGGTAGCCGGAACCTTTCCTGGAGAGGGTGACAGGAACCATGGTGCTTTTTTGCCGGTAAAGTGCTTTGCAGTATTCAATCCCAAGGATGTTGTTTGGGGAAGTCAGGATAGAGGCATCCTCTTCTTTTAGTATTCCGCAGGAAAGTAAAGCCTGATTCCTGGCTTCCGGAAAGGTGGCCCCCTTTTTCAGCTCCCTGCGCAGTTCTTTCGTATAAACAGGTGGTTCCGTGGCTAAAATAGAAGCAATACCGGAAAGTTTTTCCATATCAGCGCATTCGCTTCCAAAACAGAAAGCATCCGTCACTCCCAGATTATTAAGGAGAGCCACAGCGCAGGCGGCAAAGTCCTCTGCACTGCTGGAGGCAAAAACAGAAGGAATCTCGATCACAAGGTCGGCTCCGCAGGACAAGGCCATGGCTGTCCTTGTATATTTATCATAGATAGCAGGCGCTCCTCTTTGTACAAAATCTCCACTCATGACTACGATGCAATATTCTGCCTGAGTCATTTCCATGGCTTTTTTGATATGGTAGGCATGTCCATTGTGAAAGGGGTTGTATTCGGCGATAATGCCAACAGCAAGCGAATGTTTATTTTTTACCATAAGAAATATCCTTTTTCTTTTTTTATACTCTATTATGCTATTGTTCTGCAAAAAATGCAAATTATTTCAGCACAAGACTTGAAAATTTTAACGAATACACATAGAATAGAGTGAGAATCAATGAAAATATTGATTACAAGAACAGGAGATCAGATAGGTATGAACTTTATCGTTGAAACATCAGCTCGTCATGTACATTTATCTCAGGAACATCTTGAGATTTTATTTGGACAGGGCTATGAGTTAACAAAGAAAAAATATTTATCCCAGCCGGGCCAGTATGCAAGTGAAGAGAGAGTAACTGTTATAGGTTCTAAGGGCGAGTTTAAAGGAGTTTCTATTTTAGGACCAGTTAGAAAGGCGACTCAGATAGAACTTTCCATGACCGATGCCCGTTCCATTGGAATTGCTGCACCTTTAAGAGAATCCGGTGATATTACCGGCAGCGGTGCCTGCAAAATTATTGGACCAGCTGGTGAAATTGAAATAACAGAGGGCGTGATCATTGCAAAACGTCATATTCACGCAACACCCGCAGAAGCAGAGCAGCTTGGTGTAAAAGACAGTGAAATTGTTTCAGTAAAAGTGGAAGCGAATGGAAGAAACCTGATTTTCGGAGATGTAGTTGTTCGTGTAAATGATAATTATGCTTTGGCCATGCACATTGATACAGATGAATCTAATGCAGCAGGCTGCGGCAGGGAACAGTACGGTGAAATTTTAAAATAAAGGAGAATCAAAGGAATATGAAAATTTTAGTTATTAACTGCGGAAGCTCTTCCTTAAAATATCAGCTGATTGATATGGAGAACGAGGGAGTCCTGGCAATAGGCTTATGCGAGAGAATCGGCATTAACGGTTCCAAGCTGTCCCACAAGGCAGAAGGAAAAGAAGAAATGGTAGTTGAAAAAGAGATGCCGAACCATACCGTTGCTATTAAGCTTGTTATGGCTGCATTGGTTAATCCGGAATACGGTGTAATCAAGGATACCAGTGAAATTTCTGCAGTAGGACACCGGGTTCTCCATGCCGGAACGATTTACAGCGATTCCATTGTGGTTAATGAAGATGTAAAAAGAGTAATCCGTGACTGCTTTGATTTAGGGCCTTTGCATAATCCGGCTAACCTGGTAGGAATTGAGGCATGTGAAGACGCAGTGCCTGGAGTGCCTAATGTAGCAGTATTTGATACATCTTTTGGTATGGGTATGCCTGAAAAGGCTTCCATGTATGCGATTCCTCATGAATACTATGAAAAATACAGCATTCGCCGTTATGGCTTCCATGGAACAAGCCATAAATTTGTATCTAAGGAAGCATTAAGCTATTGTGATCTGGATTCTCAGAACGGCAAGGTAATTGTATGCCATTTAGGGAATGGAGCCAGTATTTCAGCCTCCATTGGCGGCAAGTGTGTGGATACCAGCATGGGTCTGACTCCTTTAGAGGGTCTGATCATGGGAACCAGAAGCGGTGATATTGATCCTGCTGTTGTTCAGTTTATCTGCAATAAGGAAGGCAAGAGCGTGAATGAAGTATTGGATATCTTAAATAAGAAATCCGGTATTCTCGGAATGTCCGGCGGCATTTCCAGCGATTTCCGCGATGTGCAGAAGGCACAGGGAGAAGGCAACCATCTGGCAGATATCGCTATTCAGGCATTTATTTACCGTGTGGCAAAATACATCGGTGCCTATGTTGCAGCCATGAACGGTGTGGATGCAATTGTATTTACAGCAGGTGTCGGTGAAAATGACAAACCAATCAGAGGTGCTGTCTGCGAGTATTTAGGTTATCTTGGCATTACCATTGATCCGGAAATCAATAAGGCAAGAGGAAAGCGTGTTATGATTTCCACACCTGATTCCAAGGTAAAGGTATGTGTCATTCCCACGAATGAAGAACTGGCTATTGCAAGAGAAACAAAAGCTCTTGTATAAATCGGGTGAAATGGTACACGATGTTGTGTATGGTACAAAGGCTGAAAGAAAATTCCCTTGAATCATTCACATTCAAATATGGAAATATTTGTTGACAAATGTAGCACCCGTATGTATAATAACATAGGTGCGTATTAGGAGACTAGTATGCTTATTAATCTAACTGAGTTGTTTACCCTGGAAGGGAAAGATAAAACTTATACCCCCGAAATTGAAATGAAAGTCTATCATGGTCCTTATGGTGATTATGAGGTGGTGGATGCAGAACCTGTGCTGCTGCGGATTATGAATCTGGGGGACAAGAGGCTGGAGGTGGAAGGAAAGGCGAAGCTCGCTTTGCTTATTCCATGTGACCGATGCCTGGAGCCAGTACGTGTTGATTTGGATTTTCAAGTGATCCGTGCTCTTGATTTAAGTGAAACGGATACGGGGATAGTAGAAGATTTTGAAGAACAGCCATATGTTAACGGTTATAATCTGGATGTAGACCAGTTGGTTTGTGATGAACTCATACTGAACCTGCCTATGAAGGTTCTCTGCAGTGATAACTGTAAGGGGATTTGTAATAGATGTGGAACAAATCTCA
>JAEWRS010000310.1 GCA_023398855.1 Bacillota bacterium | reverse complement strand
AATCCATTCAGGACAGAGCAAATGAAGCAATAAAAGAAGCACAGAGATAAGGGGAAAGCGCTGCCATGGCATTTGGCAGCGCTTTTTTTAAAATGTAGAAAGTAAGCGGCAGGAAAGGAACATGAAGAGAAATGGATGGACGGATTTATCTCCTTCCCAAGAAAGGAAATTTTTATAAAGCAAACATGTACTGCCATACAACGGTCTCAGACGGAAGGCTGACGCCTGAGCAGGTAAAAGAGGAATATGAGAAAAGGGGATACCAGATCGTAGCATATGTTGATCAGGGAAGCTATTGCCCTCATAGGGAGCTGACCACAAAGGATTTCCTGGCCCTGGCAGGCTTTGAGGCCAAGCTGAGGGAAAGTTCTAGGGACAGGGAAGAAACCGGAGGAGGGACCTTTTCCATTAATTTCTATGATTCCGACCCGGATATGATGGAAGAGGGAAAAATGGGAATCAATGAACAGGGAACAGAGTATGACGGTCAGGCCGGGATCAACGCCTGCATAAAAAAGATGAATCACCTTGGCTTTCTGGCAAGCTGCAGCCATCCATACCGGTCCATGAAAAATTACGGGCAATACACAAGGCTTGAAGGACTTTTTGCCATGGAGATCTATGATTACCGCAGCGACCTTGAAGAGCTGAACGGTTACAATCCACAGGTCTATGATGAAATGCTGCGGCAGGGAAAGAAGCTTCATTGTCTGGCATCAGACGGCAACCGGAATGAATATCCCATGGGGCATCCCCGTTGCGATTCTTTTGGAGGCTTTATAAGGATCAAGGCAAAGGAGCTTACCTACCCGGCCGTGATGCTGGCCTTAAAACAGGGGGATTTTTACAGCTCCATGGGCCCTGAGATTCATTCTCTCTATATAGAAGGCAGGGACCTGGTGGTAAAGACCAGCCCAGTGGAGAAGATTTATGTGAAGACAGAAAGCAGGAACTGCCATATAAAGGCAGCCCCTACAGGAGAAACCATGGAAGAAGCTAAGTTTCCCTTAACGGGAAGAGAAGGCTATATCCGGGTGGTCTGCCGCAGTGAAAACGGGCTGTATGCAAATTCCAATGGATATTTCTTAAAGGATCTGCCCCTGGAATTTACTAAGGACCAGGAGGCAAAAATTAGACAGAATGGTACCGCAAAAAAAGATCCGGTCAGAAACGGTTCTTAATTGGGATGCCACTATTTTGATTTGGATCATTATTGCCGTTTTGGGAGCATTGGCCTGCACGGCAGGAATCGCCCGTTAAAAGCGGTTTCTGCAAAACGGCAGCTAAGGAATGGAGGAAAACAGGTTGGAAAACAGAATTAATTTATTGCCTGAAGCAGGAAGGTTTTATAAAGCAAATCTTCACAGCCATACGGTTGTATCAGACGGAAGAATGACTCCCAAAGAGGCAAAGGAGAACTACAAGAAACGCGGATATGAGATCCTGGCATTTACGGATCACAGGATCTACCGAAATCATGAGGAATTAAATGATGAGGGATTCCTGGCTCTTGCGGCCGTTGAGGTGGATATTAATGAGATAAGCCCGGACAGCTTACAACCCAGGGACAAGACCTACCATATCAATCTGTACGATACTGATCCCGGATATAAGCGGGGCCAAAAGGAGCAGGGGATATGCCCGGAATGCAGGTACGGGGATTCTGATTACATCAATAGGTATCTGGAGGAAATGAAGGAGCTGGGATTTCTTTCCTGCTATAACCATCCTTACTGGTCCTTACAAAACTATGAGGATTACAAAGGCTTAAAGGGGCTATTTGCCATGGAAATCTATAATCACGGATGCGAGCATGACGGACTGTACGGCTATAATCCCCAGTCCTATGATGAAATGCTTTGCTTAGGTAAACGGCTGTGGTGTCTGGCAACGGATGACAACCATAACAGTTATCCCTTTGATCATCCCCTTTGCGATTCTTTTGGGGGCTTTACCATGATAAAGGCGGAAGGCTTAAGCTATGCTTCGGTTATAAACGGACTGGTAAACGGTCATTTCTACAGCTCCATGGGACCGGAAATAAAGGAACTTTATGTGGAGGACAGGGAGATAGTGGTAAAAACCGGGCCAGTACAAGCCATCTGCTGGGTCACGGACAGGGGAAGGACCTGCAGCAGAGGAAAGGAGCCGGGAGAGGTCCTTACGGAAGCCAGGTTTTTTCTCCATGGGAATGAAACGTATATCCGGGTGGAATGCAAGGATGAGAGGGGGCTTTATGCCAACAGCAACGCCTATTTTCTTTCTGATATAGGATTTTAAAAGGATCATGGTTTTCATTGAATAAAAAATAAATACTTAGCTAACTATTGATTTTTCTCCTATAATATGTTATATTATTGTCAAAATAAAAGTTATTTATCTCATATTATTTTAAGGAGGAGAAGGCACTATGTTAACTACTTTTAAAGCAACTGCTACAACATTACCTGAAGGCTTACAGGTAACAACCAATTCAAGAGGTTTTAAAATTTCTTTTGACGAACCGGAAGATTTAGGTGGCACTGATACTGCTATGAACCCTGTAGAAGCTCTCTTATGTGCTCTTGGGGCATGCCAGTCAATTGTTGCCAAAGCATTTGCGGCTGCCCACAACATTACTTTTGACGAATTTCATGTTGAATTGGAAGGAGATCTTGATCCGGACGGATTCATGGGACTGGCTGATGTAAGAAATGGCTTTCAGGAGATTCGCTTTGTCATGCATTTTAAAACAAAGGAACCAAAAGAAAAAATTGAAGAGTTTGCAAAATTCATCGAAAATACCTGTCCTGTTGGTGACTGTTTAACCAATGGTGTAAAATTAGTTTTATCCGGTGTGGCAATTGATTAGATAATATTTACAGCAAAAAGAGCCTATATTATAAAAATGGCTCTTTTTCTAT
>JAEWRS010000175.1 GCA_023398855.1 Bacillota bacterium | reverse complement strand
CTCCAGGGTATGCGGAGGACTGGAAGTCTGATATTACCATATGGATAAATGGAGTAGAATGCGCTACCTGGCATTGTCCGGGAGATTTCGGGTCAAGAAGAGGGCGGCTTACACCAACCATGTGGCCAAACGGTTCGACTCAGTACGGTCTGTTAGTAAAGTGGGAGATCCGGGGAGACGGAAGCTACATTAACGGTGAGTGTGCTTCCAAAGTGAGAATCCGTGATATCGGATTATCGCAAAACTCCTTTATCAGTATGACCATTGGCAATAAAGAACATGCAAAGTACGAGGGCGGCTTTAATATTTTTGGAAAGGCCTTCGGCGATTATGACCAGGACATTATTATGGAAATCGAATATTGAGGATATTTGACAAATGCGAAAGCAGCTGTCCGGAGAATTGATGTATGTTCCGGACAGCTGTTCTTTTTTGGCTTCCCATAAAAATAGATGAGGGCTTGTATTACAACAGGATTTTTATTTACGGCAAAGAAAGAAGATCCATAAATAACAGTAAAACTGTTGCAAATGCAAAAAGTAAACAAATATACATATAAAAATCAGGATAATACATTGACTTACACTATAAAAAGTAGTATTGTTAATGTATTAAATCAGTATTACTGTTGCTAATTCGACTTTTTGCGAAATAAAAAGACAACGGTATGTCTGATGGCCTACGTGGTAAAGCAATTAAAACAAGGAGGTAATTATGAGGAAAAGTAAAAAAGGTATGGCAGCATTAGGGGCAGTGGCTCTGATTATGGCAGCACTTTCTGGATGCGCAGGCAACACGGCAACTAAGACAAACACAGGTACCCAGGCAGCTCCGGTGACACAGGATGGCAAGGTGACTTCAGGAAGTGAAACTACTGCAGCTGCGGAAGACGAAACCAAGAATGTCAATGACGACGGAACGGTCAATAATCCGGAACAGGTGGCTGTAGATGCCAATAAGCTGGTCATGTGGTCCCTGTTCAGCGGCGGTGATGGTGGTTTTATGAACAAGATGATCGAAGATTATAACAGCTCCAGCCCTGAGAAGCAGGTACAGTCCATTATGCTGGTATGGGCAGACTATTATACCAAGCTGCAGACAGCGGTTGCCGCAGGAAAAGGACCGGATATCGGTATTTCCCATGCTTCTTCTTTGCCGCAGCTGGTGGAAGACGGCGTGGTACAGCCAATTACTTCTTACATAGATGAGCTGGGATTAGATCTGAGCCAGCACTATTCCAAAGCTTCCATTGATGCCGTGACCTTTGACGGAGAGATTTATGCGATACCTTTAGACACTCATGCAGAGATTATGTACTTGAACAAAGGCATATTGGAGGAGGCTGGCATTCCTTTAAACGCTGAGGGAGCAGCAGATATTAATAGCGTGGATGAGTTCTATGCTATTTGCGATAAAATAAAGGCCGTGATTCCGGAAGACGGATCAACCATTTCAATTACCAATAACGGAGATGATCCTTACCGCCTGTGGTGGGCAACTTATTTCCAAATGGGAGGAACCCCTATTGTCAGTGAAGGCGGCAAGGAAGTAACTCTTGATAAAGAAAAAGCAGTGAAAGCAGCAGAATTTGTAAAAGGTCTTTATGATAAGGGCTACATTAAAGAAGGAATTGATGATCATCAGAGGTTCTTCCAGGGTGGAAAAGCAGGAATCTTCATCGGCGGAACCTGGGCAGTAGGTGCTTTTGAACAGACGGATAACTTAAGCTTTGTCCCAATGGCATTCCCTAAGCTTTTTGATTCAGATAACTGCTGGGCTGATTCTCATACCTTTATTCTTCCTACAAAGAAAGGAAGGAATGAGGCAGACAGCAAGGCAGCGGTGGAATTCATGACGGCAGCATCCATGAAGGGTGGAGTGACATGGGCGAAATCAGGCCAGATTCCAGCATGTAAGGAAGTTCTTGAAAGTGAGGACTATAAGGCACTACCGTACAGAAGCAGCTATATGTCAGAGGTGGATAAGGCTGTCCTTCCGGCAAAAGTATCTACATTTAATGGAATGAAAAAAGGCATGATCGACAGTCTGGATACTATCTGGACAGGAAAGAAAGATACTGTCTCTGGTATTGACGCGCTCTACGATGAGCTGGAATCAAACCTTCCGTAATTATATGAAACAGAGGGGAGATGTGGTTCTCCCCTCTTTATATAGAAGAATTGCATGTTTGGGGAGGATAATGATGTGAGTAGAAACAGAAAAATGAGAGATATGGCTGCAGGCCTGGGGTTATGCCTTCCCTTTTTGGCCTTGTATACGGTTTTTACCATATGGCCGGTTATTCAGGGGCTGTATGTGAGTCTGCATAAGTGGTCCTTAATGGGAAAGTTAAAATTTGTAGGACTGGATAATTATATTAAGTTTTTTTCGGATCAGAAGTTTCTTGACGCATTGGGTCATACGGTCTTTTTTGTCATTTTATCCGTACCGTTTTTGGCTGTCGTTGCTTTTATACTGGCACTGTTTGCCAATCGCCCGGTGAAGATCAGACGGGGGTTAAGAATTGCGTTCTATCTTCCAAGTATCATATCCGTTTCGGTTGCGTCATTTATTGCAAAATACATGTTTGCGCCCTATATGGGATTTGTAAACGGAATGCTCCATCTGACCGGGCTTTTAAGCCCGGGATCGGAAATCCAGTGGCTGATTGACACAAATCACGCATGGACAGTCATTACCATGATGACCGTATGGTGGACAGTAGGATTTTCCATGCTTTTATATCTGTCTGCCCTTCAGGACATCTCTCCTGAGATTTATGAGGCTGCGGAAATTGACGGAGCAGCAAAATGGCAGCAGCTTTTTTCCATAGTACTGCCGCTCCTAAAGCCCACCACTTATTTGATTGTCATGCTGCAGATCATTGCCAGCTTTAAGGTGTTCGGCCAGATTTATTTGATTACCACAGGAGGGCCGGCAGGGAGTACAAAGCCATTGATCCAGTATATCTATGAGACAGGATTTACTAAAAATAATATGGGTTACGCTGCAGCCATGTCCTACGTGCTGTTTGCCATTTTGGTGGTGTGTACTCTTATTCAAAAGGCAATTCAGAGGAAGGGGGAGAAGGAAGATGAAGCATAAGAAAGCAAAGCCAGGGAGTGTTGTATTAACTGTTTTATCCGCAGCAATTGCCGTAATTTTTCTGGCACCTGTAATCTGGGCTTTTTTTGTATCTCTGCAGTATGAGGGAAAACAGATCAAAAGTGTATCCAGCTGGTTTTCTCCTCCTTATACCTTTAGTAATTATCTGGATTTAATCATTGGCTCCGATGTTACCAAGTGGCTGTTTAATTCCGTAATTGTTGCAGTACTGGTTACGGTTTTAACAATCATTTTTTCTGCCATGGCTGCCTATTCTCTGGCAAAAATTAAATTCAGGGGAAGAAATAAACTGTATTTTTATTTTCTGCTGGGGCTTATGGTTCCGGGGGAAGCAACCGTTGTTCCGCTGTTTATTACGGCCAATGGGCTTCATTTAATTGATTCTTACGCAGGTCTGCTTCTGCCGTCTGTAGCAGTGTCCATGAATCTGATTATCATGGTAACCTTTTTTAAGGGAATTCCTGATTCTCTCATTGAGGCAGCAAGGATTGACGGAGCGGGAGAGTTGGTTATTTTTGCAAGGATCATCATGCCTTTATCAAAGGCAGTTGTTTCTACTATCAGTATTTTTGCATTTATCGGAAGCTGGAATAATTATCTTTGGCCTCTGCTTTGTGCTATGGACAGCAGCAAATTCACATTGCCTGTTGGCATCCCTATTTTTGCAGGGACTTACACCGTGGATTATGTGAAACCCATGACGGCCAATATGATTGCATCCATTCCGGCTATTATTATTTATCTGATATTTGAAAAACAAATCGTTCAGGGGATCACCATGTCTGGTGTTAAGGGATGATGTAAGGAAAAAAGAAGAGGAGAATCATGACATGGAATGCTATCAGAAGGACTATCCAAGACCTCAGCTTGTCCGTAAGGACTGGACCAATTTAAATGGTAATTGGGACTTTGTTTTTGATGATAACAATAAAGGCGAAGCCGAGGGCTGGTATGAGGGCTTTCAAACGGAAAGAGAAATATGTGTGCCCTTTACCTACGAAACAAAGAAAAGCAATATCAACGACCAAGGTGTTCACCATTTCGTGTGGTATGGCCGAAGGTTTCATGGACAAAAGGAACGTTTAACCGGGAATAAGCTGCTGCTGCACTTTGAGGGAAGTGATTTCCTTACAAAGGTATGGATCAATGGGAAGCTCGCCGGTATGCATGAGGGGGGATATACCCGTTTTACCTTTGACATCACAAACCTTGTGACTGATGGAGAAAACCTGGTGGTAATAAAGGTGGAGGATCATATGGATCCCCAGCAGCCAAGAGGAAAGCAGCGGTGGATTTCTGAGAATTTTGGCTGTTGGTACGTGCAGACAACGGGCATATGGAAGACTGTATGGATGGAGTATGTGCCGGTTACCTGCTTAAGCTCGGTTAAGATGACGCCTAATTTACCAGAGGGCAGGCTTGAACTGGAATATATTGTAGACTGTCCGGATGCCCTTGACGGAAGAAGGCTGGAGGTGGAGGCTGTTGTTAGTTTTGGGGGCATGTTTGTCACCAGGACTGTCACTGGTATAGGAAAAAACCCCACGAAGGTTTTCATTGACCTGGAGGCGGCAGAAGCGGAGAATCCGTGGGGGATACGCTCATGGACTCCGGCAGCTCCCCAGCTTTATGATATCAGCTTCTGCACCAGGTACGACAAAGAGGTGTGTGATGAGGTGGGATCTTACTTTGGCATGCGGGAGATCCGTATCGATGGTTCTAACCTTCTTCTCAATGGGGCCCCCTTATATCAGAGGCTGATCCTTGATCAGGGGTATTGGGAGGAAACTCATTTGACCCCTCCTGACGAGGAAGCATTGGTTGAAGACATTGATAAAATCCATGCTATGGGATATAACGGTTTAAGAAAGCATCAGAAGACAGAGGATGAACGGTTCCTCTACTGGTGTGATGTAAAGGGAATGCTGGTCTGGAGCGAGGCTCCTGCAGCCTATATTTATTCCGACCGGGCAGTAGAGCTGTTTACAAGAGAATGGCTTGATATTGTGAAGCAGAATTATAACCATCCTTCCATTATCACATGGACACCCATTAATGAATCATGGGGAGTTCCTCAGGTTGAGACCAGCAGGAAGCAGCAGCATTTTACGGAGGGAATTTATCATCTGACAAAGAGCATTGACCAATACCGCCCTGTGATTGTAAATGACGGTTGGGAACATACGGTTTCAGATATCATCACCCTTCACGATTACGAAGAAAAAGGGGAAATACTTAGAAAGCGCTATACACAATACAAGACTGAGATCATGTCGTCAGAGGTTTACCACTCCACCTCTAAATCAGCATTTGCCAATGGCTTTTCCTACAAAGGCCAGCCGGTGATAATCAGTGAGTTTGGAGGCATTGCATTTGACAGCGACAAGGAAGGCTGGGGGTACGGGAATAAGGTCAATTCAAAGGAGGATTTTTTGAAAAGATTTGAGAGCATTACCACAGCCATTAAAGAGATTCCCTATGTATGCGGCTACTGCTATACCCAGGTCACGGATGTGCAGCAGGAGGTCAACGGACTGATGGATATCAGGAGAAACTTTAAAGTGGACCCGGAGAAGATAAAAGCTATCAATGAGAAGAGAGTGGCTTATTGGAGAGATGAACTCCGGTAGGACATGGCTCTTACAAGGATCTGGTTGTTAAAAGAACCGTCACTTCGGTACAAGGATACTTGCCTTTTTACCGATATGGCGGTTTTATTTTGGTGGGATGATTGTGTGAACATAAGTGAGCATTTCTTCTTTCTTAAATTTGCAGAAGTATTCTTTAACAAGGGCAAACAGATATGAAGTGAAAAGGGCAATATCATACAAGAATCCTGTTGTGATTTGTGTTACACTGATTATCAAAGAACGAAAGAAGGAAAAGCCATGAAGAAAGAGGTAAGAACGGTGAAATATGATACGGAATTGAACGTGGAAGCTTATCATTTCCAAGGCATAATGCAGAAATTCCCCAATCATTTTCACGAGTATTATGTGATTGGTTTTATTGAAAAGGGCTGCCGGCATTTGTCCTGTAAAAACAAGGAGTACACCATAGAGCCGGGAGATTTGCTGCTGTTTAATCCGCGTGATAATCACACCTGCGAGCAGATTGACGGGAAAGCCCTGGATTATCGCTGTATCAATATCCAGCCGGAAACAATGAGCAAGGCCGTCTTTGAAATAACAGGAAATAAATATATGCCTTATTTTATACCTCAGGTAGTGTTTCATAGTGAATTGGTGTCAGTACTCAGGGAATTGCATCAAATGATTATAGAGGAAGAAAAGGACTTTAAAAAAGAGGAAATTTTCTTTTTCCTTTTGGAACAGTTAATAGAAGAATATACGGATCAGGCATTGCCATCAGGGAATCCGGAGCAAAGTACACAGGTAAGGGAAATTTGCCGGTACCTGGAAACCCATTACATGGAAAATGTTTCCCTGGATGACCTATGCAGACTGACAGGATTGAGCAAATACTATCTGCTTCGTACTTTTACCAAGCAAAAGGGGATATCACCTTACAGCTATTTAGAAAACATACGGATTGATAAAGCAAAGAAATTGCTGGAACAGGGCGTTTTTCCCATTGATGCAGCGTTACAGACTGGATTTGCGGACCAAAGCCATTTTTCAAATTTTTTCAAAAAGTTTATCGGTCTGACGCCAAAACAGTATAGGAACATATTTAAGGATATCCAAAGCTGATTGCCACATAGAAAGGGATTTAAATGGACAGAAAAAAAGAAATTCAGGGACACTTGCTTGCATTCGTGACGATTTTTATTTGGGGAACGACTTTCATATCCACCAAAATACTCTTAAAAGCGATTTCGCCCATTGAAATATTGTTTTTAAGGTTTGCCATAGGCTATGCCGTGCTGCTGCTGATCTTTCCTCATAGGCTCAGGATCAGGGAGAGAAGGCAGGAACTGTATTTTGCAGGGGCTGGTTTATGCGGTGTAACGCTGTATTTTCTCCTTGAGAATATTGCTCTGACCTATACCTTTGCCTCCAATGTTGGAGTCATTGTATCCATTGCGCCGTTTTTTACCGCCATTTTTGCCCATTATTTTTTGGATGGAGAGAAATTGAGGAAGGGTTTTTTTATGGGTTTTGTCCTTGCCGCTACCGGGATCTTTATTATCAGCTTTAACGGAAGCAGCCGCCTGAAACTGAATCCTTTGGGAGACATACTGGCGCTTTCAGCCGCCATAGTGTGGGCAGTCTATTCTATTTTGACAAAGAAAATCAACGGGTTCCATTACAATACCATTCAGACAACACGGAGAATTTTCTTTTATGGGATGCTGTTTATGCTGCCCGCATTGCTGGTATTTGGTTTTCAGCCCGGCATCGATCAACTGATACAGCCGGTTAATCTGTTTAACATTCTGTTTTTAGGCTTTGGGGCATCAGCTCTTTGCTTTGTAACGTGGAGCTCTGCTGTGAAACGATTGGGGGCAGTAAAAACCAGTGTTTACATTTACGCGGTTCCCGTAATAACCGTTGTCACTTCCATTCTTGTGCTTCATGAAAAAATCACAGGGATTGCTGTGCTTGGCATTGTGTTTACACTGGCAGGATTATTGGTCTCACAGAGCAAAAACTAAAATAACGGATTTCATTCACTTGAATTCCCGATTAAAAACGAAACTCCTCTTCAATCAGTTTTTCTGCATATTCTTCCACAGATGCTTCGATTTTCCTGAAAGTCTCAAGTACTTCTTTGCCTTTTTCGGTTAATTGGGTACCTCCACGTTCATTTCCACCCTTTTCAGATATTACAACAGGAAATCCCAGCTCCTCTTCCAAAGTCCGGATCATTCGAATGGCCTTTGGATAGGAAATTCCCGTGTATTCCGTTGCTTTCTTAATTGACTTATTCATTTCAATGGCATCCAGCATCTCTTTCACACCTTTGCCAATAAATATCCTGTCTTTACCAATTCTTATTCTTGTAATTACGCGCATCATTTGCCTCCTGGTGAATAAAACGGATTTGCTTCCTATTACCTATAATTTACTATACAAAGTTTTTTGGGCTGTGGCAAGAGAAATATGAAGCAGAAAAAATTTAAAAAACTAAATTTTTGTTAGCTTGATTTTTGGAATCCGATATATTAATATATTTATATCGAGAAAAAAGAAAATTCTTCCTGCTTTTTAATGGTTTTTTAGGAATAAGGATAATATTTCCTTAGTTATACCCTAAAAATTTTTGTTATTTATAAAAAGCTGGATGAAAAAAAAGAAAGGAATTAACAATCATGCGGAGATTACCAAAGAAGAAATTCACCTATTTGTCAGGGATGCTTTTATGCATTACCCTTGCATTAAGTGCCTGCCAAGGAGGTAAAACCACCCCAGGCTCATCAGCACAGGAGACACAAAGCGTGGCAGAGAGCAGTTTAGCCGGGACCAGCGAATCCGCTTCCTCTGAAGCACAAAACGATTCGGCGATCCAGGAGGTTACGGACCATGCAGGACGTAAGGTGGAATTGCCTGCATCCATCAGCCGTGTATATTCTACCAGCCCCATAGGCACCATGCTCATGTATACGTTTGATGACAACATGGTTGCAGGTGTGAATGTAAACATATCTGACGCGGAAAAAGCTTATTTGACGGATTATTATGCATCTCTTCCTAATTTAGGAGGCTGGTTTGGCAAAGGAAACCAGGGAAATATTGAAGAGATCATAAAAGCAGCTCCTGATCTTGTTCTTTCCAGCGGAACGGATCAGGGAAGCATGGATCAGGCGGAGCAACTGCAAAAGCAACTGGGCATCCCAGTGGTACTGGTAAAGAGTGATTTAAAGGATCTGCCGGAGACCTACCGTTTTTTAGGAAAACTATTTAACAAAGAAGACAGAGGAGAAGAACTGGCTTCCTATACTCAGAAGGCTTTGGATGATGCAAAAGAAATTACGGCCAAAATTCCTGAGGATAAAAAGATCCGGGTTTACTATGCGGAGGAGCAGGATGGCCTTCATACCGACCCTTCCGGTTCCTCTCATTCCCAGCTGATTGAGTTGTGCGGCGGCATTAATGTGGCGGATTGCGAAATCACCCCGGGATACGGGCGCACGGCTGTTTCTATTGAGCAGGTTATGAAATGGAATCCTCAGCTGATTATTTGCAGTGTTGACAATGGGTTTGCAGATTCCAGCAGCTATCATACCATCAGGGATGACGGTAAGTGGTCCACCATCCAGGCAGTTAAGGATGGTCTTGTGTTTGAGACTCCCATGCAGCCTCAGAACTGGTTTGACAGGCCGCCTTCTGTCAATACGATCATCGGAATCAAGTGGGTCCATTCCATTTTGTACCCAGAGTACGTGGACTATGATATAAAAGAAGAAACAAAGGAATTCTACAAGCTGTTTTATCACGTGGAATTAGGCGATCAGGATGTACAAGACATTACAAAGAACGCCTTGCGGAAGTGAATGAAAATATGATAACAAAGGAATTATTGACAAATAAAATTGCAATGGTTTTAGAAACCTATCCCTATGCCGGTGACTTTTTTGCAGCCTCTGGCATAGAGGGTTTTTTTAAACAGCCTCAATACAGCGTCCAGCAGTATATTGATTCGGTTCCCGAACATTTGCTGGAGGATATCGGTGCTTCTCCCTCTCAGCTAGCAGATCATTTTATCCTGTTTATAAACCGGATGGAATCTTTAAAGCAGAAAAAGAAATCCGTGGAAAAGATCACCATTATTGGAGGACAGAACAAATTCGGAGAAAAGGAAGACCTGTGCTTTATCATTGAAAAAGGTGAAATCATTACGGTTATGGGGCCCACGGGATCAGGAAAAAGCTGCTTACTGGCGGATATTGAGTGCCTGGCTCAGGGCGATACACAGACAAAACGGAAAATTCTGATTGATGGCCGTGTCCCCAGTGAAAGGGAACGCTTTCAAATCGAAAACAAACTCATTGCTCAGCTTTCCCAGAACATGAACTTTGTCATGGATCTTCCGGTTATGGATTTTCTGCGTCTTCATGGGGAGAGCCGGATGATCCAATCCCTTGACAGCGTGACAGGGAAAATCTTTGATGCAGCCAATGACCTGGCAGGAGAGCGTTTCAGTAAGAAAACTCCTTTAACCGAATTAAGCGGCGGCCAGTCCAGGGCTTTGATGATTGCTGACACCGCTTTTTTAAGCACTTCCCCTATTGTATTAATTGATGAAATTGAAAATGCAGGAGTGGACCGGAAAAAAGCACTGCGCCTGCTTGCCCAGGAACAAAAAATCGTGCTCATGTCCACCCATGACCCAATCCTCGCTTTAATGGGAGATAAGCGCATTATCATTGAGAGTGGCGGCGTGAAAGCTGTTCTGGAAACAAGTGAAATGGAAAAGAGGAATTTAAAAGAACTGGAAGATATGGACAGAAAAACAACAAAGCTGTTACATATGCTCCGCGGCGGAGAGCGGGTGGAGCAGTTAGTATCAATGCTTTAGTCAGGAGGTTTTTTGTGATAACAGGAATGATGAAGCTGAAAGAGATCTTGAAACAGTATCCGGAAAGTTTTGAAGTGTTCCGTACTAATGGCTTTAACTATGAAGACCCGGAGGAATTTTTAGATGAGGCTGGCCCGGACACCATGCTAAAAACCTTGTTATATATTAGAGGGATTAATCAGGAACTTTTCTTATACCATATGGACAATGCTGTTTTAAAGGCGGAAGCAGAGCGCCAGTATCTGCTGGAAGATTTTATGCCGGGGGAAAAGCTGGATTTTTATGGAAACACCATATGCCCTCTGAAGTTTACCTTTCGAGATGCATTGGAAGAGATGGAGAGGAAATACAAGGGACACCATGGGATTTCAAGGAAGTGCTACCTGGAATTTGGTAAAATGACCAACGATACCTGTGAGGAGTCCTGGGCTGACCCTGATCCAGAGCGTTTTCCCGGATTGATGTTTTCAAAGGAATTTAATGAATACCTTGGCCTGGATTTTCAAAAGAGAATGGCAGGTATGTTTACAGGGGGCTTCCTGCAAAACGTAAACCCTGCATTAAAGGCAGCAGGCCTGTGGGATCCGGAAGGCATTTATACTGTCTACGGAGTCATGGCGGAAATGTTTATGATCGATAAAAAAAGGCTGGGCAGCCTTCCGGTTCCCAGAACTCTGGAAGATTTACTTGACCCGGTTTATGAGAATAACATCATTATCTTTGGAAAAGACAGGGAAACCATATCCAATGCCATGTTCTTATATCTATATAAGCTTTACGGCGAGGAGGGACTCCGGAAATTTGCCAGAAACGTAAAACATGCCCTTCATGGCAGTGTGATGTCAAAGACAGCAGGGAGCAGCAGGGAGGAGGGTGGAGCAATTTATCTGGTTTCCTGGTTTTTTGCCCAGACCTGTGTGCGGGACGATGTGGAGATTATATGGCCTGATGACGGAGCCATTACTTTGCCTATGTATATGCTTGTGAGAAAAGATGATGCTGAAAAAGTAAAGGATATTACGGATTATATCATTGGAAAGGAGTTTGCTAAAGCCTGTGTAAAAGCCTATACGCCTCCCATGAACGGTGAGGTAGATGCAAAGCTTCCGCCTGGCGCTGCTTTTCAGTGGCTGGGCTGGGATTATATCCGCAGCCATGATATTCCTGCTTTGGCAGAATACTGCATAGATGTCTTTTACCAGGAATGGCACAGTCTTCATCCGGGAGGTGTCTTATGCCCATGAAATTGATAACGGTTTCCGGGCCGCCTTCTGCTGGAAAAACCTCAGTTCTGATCAGGATTATACAGCAGCTGGGAAAGGATAAGGTGGGAGTGGCAAAGTTTGACTGTTTATCCAGTTCGGATTCAGACCGGTTTGAGGAGCATCAGATCCGTTCTGTTGTGGGGCTTTCAGGAAATTTATGCCCGGATCATTTTTTTGTCAGCAACATTGAAGAGTGCGCGGCCTGGGGTTTTAAAAATAATTTTGAATACCTTGTGATCGAAAGTGCCGGGCTGTGCAACCGCTGCTCTCCTCATTTGCGTGAATTTTTAGCTGTTTGCGTCATTGATAATTTATCAGGTATTAATACTCCTCATAAAATCGGACCAATGCTGCGTTATGCCGACCTGATTATTATTACAAAAGGAGATATTGTATCCCAGGCGGAAAGAGAAGTCTTTGCTTTCAAGGTAAAGATGGCAAACCCTAAAGCGGACGTATTATTCCTTAACGGCATTACAGGACAAGGTTCCTTTGATGCCGCCGAATACTTCCGCAGAGGAAAAAGCCTTCTTTCTGCCCATATGAAGGATTGCCGCCTCCGGTTTACCATGCCTGCGGCTCTTTGCTCTTATTGCTTGGGGGAGACCCGTGTAGGAGAGACCTTCCAAAAAGGAAATATTAAAAAAATGAAGATAGGATGATCGGAAGTGGATCAAACAAACAATAAAATACCGCCGGCAAGGATGCTTTGGATGCTTGCGATTCTTCTGTTAGTCTCCGTATTATTGTCGTTGCTGGCAGGGCGTTTCCCTGTATCCCTGGCAGATGTTATGAAGACGCTGTCAGGGAATTCGGACAATGAGCAGATCTCCCATATTATTTATCAGGTCAGGCTGCCCCGAATCCTTGCTGCCATTCAGGTGGGGGGAGCGCTGGCGGTCAGCGGTGCGGCGTATCAGGGGATGTTTAAGAATCCACTGGTATCGCCTGACCTGCTGGGAGCATCTTCGGGTGCTTCTTTTGGTGCGGTGCTTGGCATTGTTTTGTCGGTTGGCATGGAAGGCACCAAGGTGATGGCATTTGCATTTGGACTTCTGGCTGTCATGATGGCCTGGTTTATTGCCGCCAGGATTGGTAAAGGCAATAACATGGTATTTTTATTGGTCCTTGGCGGAATTTTAGTCAGCGGCTTGTTTCAGTCGTTAATTACCTTGATGAAATATACTGCGGATACGGAAAACAAACTGCCGGAAATCACCTTTTGGCTGATGGGGAGCTTAAATAAAGCCACTTACCAGGATGCGATGGGCATGATAATGCCTTTTTCCATTTGCATTGCGGTTTTGGTGTTCTGCAGCAACAAGATCAACATTCTCGCTCTGGGAGAGGAAGAGGCAAAGTCTTTGGGAGTAAATACACGGGTGCTGCAAGTGATCATCACTGTTTCTGCTACAGTTTTAACGGCATATTCCATATCAGTGACCGGGACGATTGGCTGGATTGGTCTGATCGTCCCTCACCTTGTAAGAATGCTAATGGGGCCTAATTTCAAATATGTGATTCCCGGCTCCCTGCTTTTAGGGGCGGTTTATCTCTTGCTGATGGATGATTTGTGCCGCAGCTTGATGACCATCGAAATCCCCCTTGGAATCACCACGTCCCTGGTTGGAATCCCTTTCCTCATATTTCTCATGAGCAGAAGAGAAAGTGGTTGGTGATGAAATGAAAATGGAAATGAAAGATCTCAGCTGCGGTTATCATGGCCATGAGGTGCTTGAACACATCAATATGACCATCGGGCCAAAGGAAATGTGGTGTGTTCTGGGTTCAAACGGCGTGGGCAAAACCACGTTTTTTAAAACAGTCCTTCGTTTGCTTGGGCCCATAAGCGGCAGTATTTCATTAAATGACATTCCTTTGGAAAGCTGGAACCGGAAGGAGCTGGCTAAGCAGATCGCCTATGTTCCCCAAAACCATGTACCGCCTTTTGCTTTTACGGTTAAGGAGGTCATTGCCATGGGAAGGAATCCCCATCAGCAGGGCATGGGCAAGCTAAACGGAGAAGACCGGAGGGCAGTAGAAGAAGCCATGGTACTGCTGGGAATTGAATATCTTAGTAACAAGGATTATACCCGGATCAGCGGTGGAGAGAGGCAGCTTACCCTGATCGCGCGGGCCATTGCCCAGCAAACGCCCATATTGGTTTTGGATGAACCTGTATCCAATCTGGATTTCGGCAATCAGGCCAGGATTATCTCCCATATCTGCGGCCTTGTTGAAAAGCTTGACAGGACCGTGATCATGACAACCCATTTCCCTGACCATGGGTTTTTGGCAGATGCCAATGTGCTGCTGCTTTACAAAAATAAAAAACACTGCGTGGGAAAAGGAAAGGATATCATTACAGAACAGGCTGTAAAAGAATTGTATGATATTGAAAACCGGATCCTGTATTTGGATTCCTGCAAGAAGACAGTCTGCGTCACACTGTGAAAAAGAATTGAAGATATTAAAATGCTGTTAAGATTTCTGCTTTTCTATTCCTTTTTTTGTTTTATATATTAAAATAGTATAAGGAAAAGGAGGAGTGGTTAATGAATGCCGTTATTATTATATTGATAGCCGTTTATGCAATTATAGGCGGGGTGTCCAGCCTGTATCTGTTTTTCAGTTTGCCAGCCGTTGTTATATGGAAGATTTACAGGAAGTTTAAATATAACATATCCTTAATGAATTGAGTTTCAAAAATCCAAATTTTAATATAGGGTGTCCCTTACTATGCTTTACTTGATAGAAGGGGACACCCTTATGCGTGTGAAAATATACATTGTGGAAGGTGAAAGAGCTGACTGGCCCGGTTAAACATTGGTAAGTCTTCGAAACAGATTATTTACATCCAGCTGGCCATATCCCCATATGTTATTTGGATATACTGCGGGAACTTCACGGCGCGCTCCCCTTATGAGAAGACGGTTGACATCGTAGCCGGTCATGGAGGTATAATTTCCTCTGGGAAAAGCCCATTCCATAATCATGGCAATGGCTCCGGCAGTGTGGGCTGCCGCTGCACCTGTTCCGGTAATGGTTCCATACCTGTTACCAGGGCCAGGGATAGCGCATGGAAGCTGATAGCCAGGAGCGGCGATATCAGGTTTTACAAGTCCGGTTCTCGTATAGCCTCTGCTTGATTCAATGAGAATGCTGTCATTAAATTGATTATAAGCTGTAACTGTTAGCTGATGGAGACCATTGGCAGGTGAGGTAATGGTTGTATCTGGGTTCGGATTGAGGAAAAAGGTTTCGTTTGAGATGATGTTGCCGGAAGGCAGCCATGTATGGAAGGATATGGGTTCATTTTCCGTGCTTTGGACCCGGATGCTCCAGACTCCTGGCAGGGGATCTTTAAAACGCAGCAATATCAGCTGATCTCCGCTTTCCTCCTCAAATATAAAGTTATTGACCCAAAGCATGCTTGGAGTCAAAATGAAGTTATACATTCTGCAGGAGCCGATGGTTGGATAAATCAGCTGCGTGGATTCCCTGTTTGGAGAAGATACATCAACAGCCAGCCGCCCAAGGGCATAAGGCCATATTTCCATGGAAAACAAACGATCCTGTTCGCCTACTCTTAATTCGAAGTCGTTGTAAAAGGGGGCTTGTGTAGTATTGTTAAAATAATGTCTCCGGTTGTTCCCTTCGTTCCCGCCTGAAACGGAAAGGCCAATTCCAGGTAGCCTCCCTAAATAGTTTAAATAATTGCTCAGTGCACCGTTGCCGTCATGGCCTTCCTGGCTGCTCCCCAGAGCGATGCATATGACCACTGGGCGACTTACGCTTTGCGCGTAGGAAATTAAGTAACGGATACCGAGTATGATATCAGATTCCTGAAAGCACAGGACGTTGTCCGGTACAAAAAAGATTTCCTTTAGGTTTGGTTTTGCATCCTTTAATTTAACAACTACCAGTTCGGATTCCGGTACAATACCAGAAAAGGTGCCTTCAATATTTGGCTTACCGGCGATCACGCTTGCAATGGAGGTACCGTGTCCGTCGGTGTCAACGGAAGGTACAATTGACAAGGGGTTATCTGATCTCAATGCAAGATTAATTAGCTCTCGTTTATACTCCGTACCAAATGTAAATCCTTCCGGAGGCGAGGTTCCCTGTACAGACTGGTCCCAGATTGAGAGGATTCTGGTAGAGTTATCATTATAAAGGAAGGCCTGGTGCCGGTAGTCTACTCCCGTATCTATGATGCCAACAATGACTCCTCTTCCAAACAGGCCTAAAAAAGGGTTTCGCTGAACAGTACCGATCCCGGATTTTTCTATGCTTACGGTGGAAGTCGGAACGTAGAGTGTGGGAAAGCTATGATACGGATAAACACCTAAGGTACAGGGATCTGAGTTTGTCTTGGGAATATGAAGAAGAGAGTGCCTGAAATTCAGCATTGTAATGTTGTCCCCAGTAGAATACATGGGAATTGAAACATTATTAATGATTAGATCGTAGTAGTTATTGTCCAGAATTTTTTCCAAATTTCGGCCTCCAGGTCTAATTCGAAAGGAGCATTTGTTTTATATTATGCAGGAGGAGTACTATTATGAGCAGCATAAAGGTTTGTTTTCTTATGGATTTTTGCCTGAGGCTGTAAATATCTGATGAGGAGCGGTTATTTTGTTAAATTAAATACCATATATTAATAATAATACATAAACGGAGACAAAAGTTGAATTTCGCTGTAAATAATTATGCACATAAGATATACTTGCAGCAAATCCCATTAAAGCAGAGAGAACTTGATCCCAATAGAATAAGTGTACCGGTTGGTTATCAAATTGAAGTTTTCGCACAAGGACTGAATGCTCCTATTGGTATGGTTTTCACAGAGTCGGGAGATCTATTGGTTGGTGATTCTGGAATCAGTACATTAAATCCCCGGATTATCCGTATAAGCAATGGAAAAATTGATGTAATTGCCGATGGCTTTAATGTTCCGCTGACTGGAATCAACTATGCCAGTGGATATATTTATGTTTCTCATAAAGGGGTTGTGTCCGTTATTAGTCCTAATGGTGCCAGGCGAGATATTATAAGCGGTTTGCCAAGTAATGGAGACTTCAGCAATAACCGGGTTGAGCTTGGTAATGACGGAAAAATTTATTTTGGACAGGGGACTACAACAAATTCCGGAGTAGTAGGGCTGGATAATGACTGGGTTCTTGAGCACCCCCATTTACATGATTATCCAGGTTCCTATATATTTCTTAATTATTCTAATTTTGAAACGAAAAACTTGCTGATACCGGCGATGGAGTCTGCTGTTACAGGAGCCTTTTCTCCCTTTGGTGTTCCAACGATCCAGAGATATCAGGTGAAGGAGGGGAGAGTTCTGGCTTCAGGCAGCGTATTAAGATCAAACCTGGATGGCTCTGATATGGAACAGGTTGCATGGGGACTCCGCAATCCATTTTGTATGAAATTTGACAGTTTAAACCGGCTGATCATATCAAATCAGGGAATGGATGCAAGAGGAAGCAGACCCATTGCTAATGCGCTGGACGAATTGTATTTATTTAGCATGGGAGCATGGTATGGCTGGCCGGATTATTCAGGGGCGGCTCCTGTTACCATGCCTAGATTTACCCCGGTCAGAGGCAGAAAGCCAGAATTATTACTTAGCTCCATTCCAGCATTTCCGCCAACACCAATCGCAGTTTTTCCGTCTGGCTCTAATGTCATGGGATTCGATTTTAACGAGTCATCTGATTTTGGACTGATCGGGGATATCTATATTGCGTGTTTTGGGGGAGTCCAATATGAAGAAGCCACCGATTATATACGTTCGGGCGCAGGACACAGGGTATTAAGAGTTAATGTAGTGAACGGGGAGATATTGACATTTGCTATCAATAAATCAGGTTTTCCTGAAGAAAGGGGGTTGAGCAGGCCTACTGATGTAGTGTTTGGACCGGATCATGCGATGTATATATCAGATATGGGGATTGAAGATTTTGATATGAGAAATGTTTTTTTACCGAACACAGGAGTTATATGGAGAATTAGTAAAGTAATGTTATAATACGTCCGGCTTAAGTGTTGCTGCGATTGCTTGTATATCACTGCATAATTGTCATTTCAGTACATTCCCTGCCAAATCATGAAAGCCATTGTGGTAAAACATAATTTTTCAAATAGAAGAAATAAGTGCTGGTTTTTATATTATGGATAATCTGGAAACCAGCGCTATCTCTTTTATGCCACAGTTATAAACTAAATGACTTTACTTCTATTTTATTTCTACGATAACTGAGTCCTTCATCACTTGACTATCATCAAAAAAGCTACTGAGTAGACTTTTTGATACATCTTCAAAGCTCAATTTATCATTATCAGTTAATACAACATAGTAGCTGTCCTTCCTGGCGTTATGCAGACTGCCTTCTAGTTCCAATCGATACTGATAAATTTTATCTTCGCATTTCCATGTTTTATCATTTAATTCATAATAAGTGTATACAATTCCGTCTTGTTCTGATTCATTGTATGTTTTGATAATATTAATTTTTTCTTTTGTCCATAGAAGAAATCCCCAATACATAAATAACAAACCAATTGCACCCATAAATATCAGGAATAGTATGTCTTCCAAAATAAAACTACCCTTTCTATTGCATTGAATTCCACTTCCAATACATCAACATTCGAACTGCCAATAAACCGACTTTTTTTAGGGGCAATAAATGCTGAAGATGGTAATCAAAAAACATACGTGAACGAGATTGGTCATTCTCTTTATGTGTGCGTAAAATTTGCTCACTTGCATCCAAAAATAATATTCTATCCGGCATACAATCTTTTAACTGCTGCAATTCAAGATACAGCTTTTCTTTGACATTCCAGTCCGCCCCAATTGTTTTGGGATAATTAAGAGTATAAAATCCGCAGCTTCTGGATTTCAATGTAATCTTCAAAAATATTTTTATTCAGCCCTCTTGATTTAATCTGCTCTATAACATTAGTATTCAATTCATAGCTGATGTTTACATGTGGTGCATTTTCTTGGATGTATTTCACAGCCGTAGTTTTACCAACAGCCATACATCCCTGCAGGGACAAGACAATAGACAAATTATTCACCTCCCACAATATAAATAACTCTCATAAGTAGAATATCACTATGTTTACTAACTATCAATATTAAGTTCTCAACGTATGCTACTTTGCTAAATATGGGTTTAACAATTGAAATCGTTATTTCTTCCATTCATCTGTACCGTTCTGTGGGGTTTGTAGAAACGGCAAGCCTCCCCCAAATCCTGTGTTGCTGTGGGAATTTTAACTGAAAGATCCATATCACACGTAAAAAGCACGAGAAAGCTGACTCTTTTAGTCACTCTCGTGCTTTTGTGTGTGATAAATAAGTGTTCCTGCATCATAATTAATGCTGGGAACAATGATTACAAAGTATGGTGTTTCCCTCATATGTCCGTGATGCTGTCTTGCTCAATTATTGACTGGGTGAAGAGCGATAATGTTTTTTTCTACGAGCCTTATTGTATTCTTTTAAAACATGAAAACAAAGATTGATTTCATCTTCTGAACAACTTTCTTTTAACAGGTCAATTGTTTTTCCAAATGTATAAGAGTCGTATTTTGCATGTACTTCATTTAATTCCATTCCTTTTGGGGTTGCATAGTATAACTGTTTTTTGAAGCTATCAGGGGCAGTCTTTTTACAAATCAATTCTTTTTGTTCCATCTTTTTTGTCATTTGAGAGATTGCTGCCTTCGTTTTATCCCACTCCAATGAAAGATCAGTGACCGTTTTTCCAGGATGGTCTACGATATATTTTAACATATGAACTTCCACAGGAGTATACTTCTCCCCTGTGCCATAATCAATGGGAATATTTGCGGACATATAGAGTGATGATGCCTGATGTAGAATATCTGCCATTTCTGCGATGCTCTGTTGATAATTTTCCATGTTAATATTATTAGCCTTTTTTGGTGTTTTATTAGATGATTTCATAAAATCTAGTATATCAAATAGTTTGGGTAAAATCTATAGATTATGGATTAAATGTTATATTTTATTGTTTTTTTAAAATAACTAGTAATAATTGTACAAAAAATGAAATGAAAATAAAAAAAGTATTGACATAATAACACAAACTTGTTAATATACTTAACAAGA
Organism: Bacillota bacterium; assembly: GCA_023398855.1. Taxonomy (GTDB): domain Bacteria; phylum Bacillota; class Clostridia; order Lachnospirales; family Lachnospiraceae; genus Lacrimispora. The sequence goes on along the minus strand of JAEWRS010000175.1, from coordinate 867 downwards.
AGTTAACTTACTTAACAAGTGAATATTCACACGAACCAGGTGAAAGTATTCATGATACCGCGAAAACCGCAAGAACAGGAGAGTCAGAAAGGAAAGGAGGGCAGGAATACAATATATTACGAAAGTCTTATTCGATAAGGTAAAATCAAAAATCACAATTATTTGAGGAGGATCAGATGAGTGGTCAAAGACAAGAAAGTAAATTAATCCGGAATTTAGGTTTCGGAGATCTGATGGCAATTGCTATCGGTCAGATTATTGGGGCAGGAATTATGTCTTCAACTGGTGTTGCTATAGGAATGACAGGTACTGGTGTCGCCTTGGCATTTTTGATTTCCCCGTTCTTAACTATTATAAGTATTTTTCCAACAGCTATTTTAAGTTCGGCAGCCCCAACAACAGGCGGTCCATACAGATATTGCAGCCGCTTAATGGGGAAAGGAGCTGGCCTTATTTATCTGCTGTTACATGTAACTTCTTTTGGTGTAGCTATTTCTCAATATTCTTTGAGTTTTGGTGTATACTTTGCAAGCTTTGTACCAGGAGTCAACCAACATGTAGTTGCAATGATTATTTTAACACTCTTTTTTGCCATGAACCTGGTAGGAACAAAATCAGCCGCATTATTAAACAAGATTATGAACGTTGGTCTAATTGGTGGCCTGCTGCTGTTTGTCATATTTGGGCTTCCAAAAGTAGATGTGTCCTATGTTTTAGACAGGAAAAATCTGTTTATGAACGGTCCTATGGCTTTTGTAAGTACCTTAGCCTTGCTTAGTTCCGCAACTGCCGGGGCACAATTTATTGCTGAATTGGGCGGTGAGGCAAAGGATGCAGGACGTACAATTCCAAGGGTCATGGTTATTT
>JAEWRS010000150.1 GCA_023398855.1 Bacillota bacterium | reverse complement strand
TATCACCCCGATTCTGGCTCAGGCCATCGGTGCGGTATTCCAGTGGTATGGGCTCCGGTTTGCAAAGATTCATGATGCTTATGATTACAGAACCTTTAACAACAAGTTTTACGGAAAATTCGCTCCTATTTTTTCAAACCTATATGAAATTGTATACATATTACTGCTGTGTCTGGCTCCGTCCGTTGCCTTTGCAACCGGAGGTTCCACCATGCAGTCCCTGCCCGGGCTTCCCTATATGGTCTGTACCCTGATCATCGGTTTGTTTATTTTTGCGGTGACCATTTTTGGGACGGATTTCGTAAGAAAAGCGGCGTCCACCTTGTCCGTTATCATCATTGCAGGTCTTTTAATCGTTTATATACCAAATATTATCGCAAGCTGGGGTAATATTACAAAAAACATCAGTACCTTAGCAGCAGATTCCGCACCTGCAGGCCCTGCTTTCTGGAGCTGTTTTATTTATGGTTCCTTCCAGCTGGCTTCCATTGGATTGCTGTACCAGCATGCCCAACCATTTAAAACAGAAAAAGAAGCTGGAACAAGTATGATTTACGGATTTATCGTAAACTCCGTGCTGATCATGCTTTCTACACTGGGACTGATGGCAATTGCAACCAACCCGGATTTATCCAAGGATCCCCTTCCGGTTATTACTCTGATCAAAGGCGGCGTGGGAGCTGGCTTCATGAACCCCATGATTTCCATACTCATTATTTTGGGAGCAGTATCAACGGCAGTAAACATGATTGCCGGAGCGGTCCAGAGAGTGGTTGTTTCACTTGAAAAGCCTGAGGAAAAAAGAACCGACGGAAAACCTACGGCAAAAACCCTGATCTGTGCATTGGCATGTACCATTCTCGCTTTTGCCATCGCCCAGTTCGGACTTCTTCCTCTTGTAAAGGTTGGATACGGATATCTGGGTTATATAACCATTGTAGTGGTACTGGTTCCCTTCCTGGTCCGGATGATCGGGGAAGCCATGGGAAAAATTGAGAAATAACTGACAGAACCTAGGGACAGAGGTTAGCAGGAGAATGAATATGACAGGCCTTTTATCAGAAACAATCGGAGAACTGCTTCATAAAAGAGCTGTTCTTACGCCCAATGCAGCAGGAATCTGCTATCAGGATAAACATTATTCCTGGAAAGAGGCGGATGAAATTTCGGATTTGTGGGCAGCTGACTTTATAAGAAAAGGAATCTCCAAGGGGAAACATGTGGCGTTATGGGGGATCAACAGCCCGGAATGGGTCATGGCGTATCTGGCTTTTATGAAGTCCGGAGCAGTGGTACTCCCGGTCAATACATGCTATAAGGAACAGGAATTAAACAGGGTTTTAAAAGAAGCGGATGTGGATTATCTGTTCTATGGAAAAGGATGCGGGGATAAGGACTATGGACCAGTGATTGCAAAGGCAGGACTGGATGGTCCGGACAGCTTCCTAAAAGGGATCGTTTCCCTGGAGGATCTGGCTGATTGTAAAAAGCTTACTGCCAGAAAGGAAGATCAGCAGCTTTTAAAAGAAATGGAACAGAACTTATCATCAAAAGATATTGCCAATATCCTTTTCACCTCCGGTACCTCTGGCATTCCAAAGGGAGTGATGCTAAGCCACGAAAACCTGGTCAACAATTCGGCTGAAATGGTACGTTCCATGCATTGGAACGAGCATGACCGCATGTGCTTAGCTGTTCCCCTGTTTCATTGCTTCGGTATCACAGCGGGCATATTGTCCGCTGTTCACGCTGGGGCAGCAATTTATATTAACCAGTATTATAAGTCTATTGGAGTCATGGAAAACATACAAAAAAATTCCTACACCATTTTAAACGGAGTTCCCAGCATGTTCCTGGCTATGGTAAAAAACTGCAGGAGAAAAGAATACGATTTAAGTTCTCTAAAGAGCGGAATTATTGCAGGTTCCGCCATCCACCCTTTGGATTATATCAATATCTGTGAAGAGCTGAAGGTGGAGCATTTACAGCCTTCCTATGGGCAGACCGAGTCTTCCCCTGCCATTACCATGACAGGATATTGGGAACCAATCTGCCGGAAGTCTCTTTCGGCAGGCAAAAAGATTCCCCATACGGAATTGAGGATCTGGGATGAGGAAAGGAATTGCACAGCACAAACCGGTATTGTGGGAGAAATCCAGTCCAGAGGTTATCACATTATGAAGGGCTATTACAACCGGGAAAAAGAAACGGAAGCAGTGCTGGATCAAGAGGGCTGGCTTCATACCGGAGACCGGGGGTATCTGGATGAAGAGGGCAATCTTCATATTGCTGGCCGGAAAAAAGAGATGATTATCCGGGGCGGTGAAAATATAGCGCCAATGGAAATCGAAAACTGTATCCTGGAGCTTCCGGAAATCAAGGCTGTGAAGGTGATAGGAGTGGCTGCCCAGGTCCTTCAGGAGGAAATTGCAGCCTGTGTCATTGCAGAGCCTGGAGCGGAGGTTTCCGAAGAAAGGGTCAGGGAGCAGGTCCGTCAGAACCTGGCGGACTATAAGATTCCCAAATATGTTTATCGGTTTGATTCATTCCCTTACAGCAACAGCGGAAAGGTAATGATCTGTGAGCTTCGGCAGGAAGTCGAGAAACGGTTAGCGAAAAGAGGTTAAGGAGGAAACAACATGTATTTTACAAAACAGCATGAGCTTGTCCGGAAACTGGCAAGAGAGTTTGCGGAAAAAGAACTGACCAATGAAGTCCTGGATGAGATTGAGGATAGCGGGACATTTCCGGAGGAAATCCTTTATAAAATGGGAAAGGCCGGATTTTTCGGCATTAAGACGCCAAAGGAATACGGCGGTTCCGGTGGTGATGCCCGCTGTTACGTGTTGGTGATGGAGGAAATAGCAAGAGTCAGCGGAGTTGCAAGCATTTATGTATCTTCCCCTAATTCCCTATCAGGAGGTCCGTTGTTATTATCAGGAACAGAGGAGCAGAAACGAAAATACCTTCCCTCATTAATAAGCGGGAATAAAAAGCTCTGCTTTGCCCTGACAGAACCAGGGGCAGGTTCTGATGCAGGCGGTATGCAGTCCACTGCGGTAAAGGAAGGGGATTACTACATATTAAATGGCAGAAAGACCTTTATCACTATGGCGCCTTTATCAGATTATGCGGTGATTTACGCAAAGACTGATATGACAAAGGGAACAAGGGGAATCAGCGCTTTTATTGTTGATATGAAAAATACTCCTGGAATTTCCTGTGGAAAACCAGAGCATAAGATGGGCGTCATCGGCTGTGCCACCAGCGATATCATCATGGATAATGCAAGGATTCCGGCCGGGAATCTACTGGGTGAAGAAGGCATGGGATTTATCAATGCCATGAAAACACTGGACACGGGCCGGATGGGAGTTGCCGCACAGTCCATCGGAGTTGCCCAGGGGGCTCTGGATGAGGCGATTAAGTACGCCAAGGAACGGAAACAGTTTGGAAAAAGGATTGGAGACTTCCAGGCAATTGCCTTTATGATCGCAGATATGGCTACAAAGCTGGAGGCTGCAAAGCAGCTGGTTTATAAGACCGCTTACTTGATGGATACCCATCAGCCTGCAACCATGGAAGCATCTATGGCAAAGTATTATGCTTCTGAGGTTTGTAATGAAATTGCTTCAAAATCCCTTCAGATCCATGGCGGATACGGATTTATCAAGGATTATAAAATTGAGCGTATGTACAGGGACTGCCGTGTGTTCACCATTTACGAGGGCACCTCGCAAATCCAGCAGCTGGTGATTTCCGGAAAACTGCTTAAGAAATAAATGACTACACGGAAGGAGTAATAAGACGATGAAAATTTTGGTTTGTGTGAAACAGGTACCGGATACCAATGAAGTGAAAATTGATCCGGTAAAGGGTACATTGATCCGTGACGGAGTTCCCAGCATTTTAAACCCTGATGATGCGAATGCCTTAGAGGAGGCATTGAAAATAAAGGATGAAAGGCCTGGAACAACGGTTTCCGTTATTACCATGGGACCGCCTCAGGCTGATGATATGTTAAGAGAGTGCCTGGCAATGGGAGCGGATGAGGCTTATCTGCTCAGCGACAGGGCTTTTGGCGGAGCAGATACCTGCGCCACCTCCACCACCATTGCTGCCGGCATTGAAAAAATCGGAAATTATGACATTATTTTTGCAGGCCGTCAGGCCATTGACGGAGATACGGCCCAGGTCGGCCCCCAGGTGGCCTGGAGACTTGGTATTCCGGTGGTGACTTATGTTCAGGATGTGAAGCTTTGTGAGGGAAAGGTGATCGTGCAAAGGCAGCTGGAAAACGGATATGAAATTCTGGAGGTTTTGATGCCATGCCTCCTGACTGCTGTAAAGGAACTGAATGAGCCTCGTTACATGAGCATAGGCGGTATCATGGACGCCTATGCAAAAAAGGTACCCGTATGGAATCATGAGGATGTGGGACTGGATCCAAAGGACTGTGGTTTAAATGCTTCCCCAACCCAGGTTTTCCGTTCTTTTACTCCTGCTCCAAAGGGAAAAGGAGAGATGCTCGCCGGAACAATATCTCAAATGGCTGAGCAGCTGACAGAAAAACTGAAAGAGAAGCATTATCTGTAAAACCCAGGAAAAGGAGGAAGGTTCACATGGCTGTAAATGTAATAAAAGAAAAATGCAGGGGCTGTACTATTTGTGTAAAAAACTGCCCTTTTGAAGCAATAACAATGGAAAATAAACTGGCTGTTATCGGCACCGCCTGCACCGGCTGCGGTGTCTGCGTGGAAAAATGTCCGTTTAATGCAATAGAAAAGACAGAAGAAACAAAGGAAGCGGTTGATTTATCGGAGTACCGGGATGTATGGGTATTTGCGGAACAAAGAGAAGGAGCGCTCATGCCGGTGGTTAAAGAACTTCTGGGAGAAGGGCGGAAACTGGCAGCTGAGATCGGCTGCAGCCTTTGTACCATTTTATGCGGAAACCAGGTAGAGGGACTTGCGGACGAACTGTTTGAATACGGGGCGGATAAAGTTTATCTGGCGGATCATGAAGAACTGGAGTCCTACCGCACTGATGCTTATACGGCTGTGATCCACGATGCCATTAAAACCTATAAGCCTGAAATCGTCCTTTTGGGAGCCACCCACATTGGCCGTGATTTAGGCCCCTGCCTGGCCGTCCGCTGCAATACCGGACTGACAGCCGATTGCACGAAACTGGAGATTGATGAGGAAGATAAGAAGATTAAGCAGACCCGCCCGGCCTTTGGCGGAAATTTAATGGCAACCATCGTATGTCCAAACCACAGACCCCAGATGTCAACGGTACGCCCGGGAGTCATGGAAAAGGCCGAAAGGCAGGAGGGACGGAAGGGTCAGATCATTCCTCTTTCCATAAGCTTTGGAAAAGAGGACATCAGGACACGGATCCTTGAGGTGGTAAAGCAGGCAGGAGAGGCAGTATCCTTAACTGATGCGGAAATTAT
>JAEWRS010000137.1 GCA_023398855.1 Bacillota bacterium | reverse complement strand
ACACATCCAACACTCCGGCCGTAAATACGCCTCTTAGGGAACCCCCTTCTAAAACCAATGCTCCTTCTGTCATTTTATCACCTCGCCTCCTATTTTATTGCATTTCGCCCCTCCGGTCAATCCTTTTTCCAAACTAGGAGAACTGGCTTTGGTATAGGTGATAGTACGCCCCCCTCATTTCCATCAGCTCTTCATGACTTCCTGCCTCCATGATATTTCCCTGGTCAATGACAAAAATCCGGTCTGCCTTGCGGATGGTAGAAAGCCGGTGGGCAATGACAAATGAAGTCCTGCCCTCTAAGAGGGCATCAATTCCTTTTTGTACCAGCAGCTCGGTATGAGTATCAATGCTGGAGGTGGCCTCATCAAGGATCAGAATTCCCGGCTTTGATATCATGGTCCTGGCGAAAGCTAAAAGCTGCCTCTGTCCAATGGATAGTCCTGCACCTCTCTCGCTGATTATTGTATCATAACCATTTTCCAGCTTCATGATGAATTCGTGGGCATTGACGGCTTTGGCAGCCTCCAACATCTCTTCGTCAGACGCTTCCAGACGACCGTACTTGATGTTATCGCGAATCGTTCCGGAAAACAGGAAATTGTCCTGGGTCATGATCCCCATCTGGCTTCTTAAGCTTTTTAAGGTCACTTTTTTGATTTCATGGCCATCGATTAAAACCTTCCCTCCGGTCGTTTCATAAAAACGGCTGATTAAATTTACAATGGTAGTCTTCCCTGCTCCGGTAGGCCCTACCAGGGCAATGGTCTCTCCCTGTTTAACGGTAAAATTTACGTCATCCAGGATCAGACGGTCCGGCTCATCCCCATAGGCAAAGGATACATGCTCAAAGACCACTTCACCCTTAAGCTCCGGCAAGGGCACTGCTCCTTCCTGATCAATGATCTCTGCTTCCGTATCAATGATATCGAAAATACGTTCCGCAGCAGAAATGTTTGTGGTCAGCTTATTATAAAAGTTAGCCAGATTCCGGATGGGGCTCCAGAACATGGTAATATAGGTTGAGAATGCAAGGAACGTACCGATACCGATATTTTCCACTCCAACGATCCGGATTCCGATGAAATACAGCAGGAAGCCGCCCAGACCCCATGTAACCTCTACCAGAGGACCAAAGCCATCCGCCACCACCACGGCATCCATAAAGGATTTGTAATGCTGGTTTACCAGATCATGGAATACTTCTTTTGTCTCCGGTTCCGCTGCAAAGCTTTGTATGATCCTGATACCAGATAAATCTTCATGAACATAAGCGTTTAAATTTGAGGTTTTCTTACGGTAAATCCGCCACCTTTTATGAACAGTTGTTTCAATCAGAAACATGCCCACCGCCAATATGGGAAGGGTCAGCAGTGCTGCCATGGCCAGGCGGTAATTCTTTATCAGCATGATGACTGCCACACAGACAACCGTAAGTAAGTCTGGTATCAGCTGGGTCACGCTTTCTGACAGCACATCTTTTAAGGAATTTACATCTCCGATGATCCTGGCAAGCACCTTTCCCGTTGGCCTGCTGTCAAAAAAACCAAAGCCAAGGGTCTGAATATGTTTATATAGCTCTTCCCTGATATTTAATAACACCCGGTTAGACACATCGGCCATGAGGCGCATCCGCATCTTAGTTCCTGCAAGGAATAAGAGGAACAACACCGTTGCCCCGGCTCCAAGCCGGATAAGGCCGCCCATATCCTTTTGGGCTACGCAGACATTGATGGCATATTCCATCATAAGGGGAGCCGACATGCTGATGGCTATGGTACCGGCCATAATAAAGAGAACCATGACGATCTGCTTTTTAAAGTCCAGAAGATACCGGTACAGACGGAGCAAGGTATCCTTTTTGAACACTTCCTTCTGATCTTCATCTATTCTGCTTGAATTGACTGCCATTTTATCTCCTCCTCTCCATATTGTACCTGATAGGTTTTATAATATTGTCCTCTCTGTTTCATAAGCTCCTCATGGGTTCCCCGTTCCACGATCTGCCCTTCATCCAGAATCAGGATCTCATCGGCACGGCGCACTGCTGAAATGCGGTGAGCAATAATGATTTTGGAGCTGTCCTTTAATTCCGAAAGATGGGCTTCGATCTCCTTCTCTGTCTCCATGTCAAGAGCTGAGGTGGAATCATCAAGGATCAGAAGAGGCGTTTGCTTTGCAATGGCTCTGGCAATGCTGATCCTCTGCTTCTGCCCTCCGGAAAGTCCCACACCCCGTTCTCCGATTACCGTGTCATACTGCTCTGTAAGCTTTTGGATAAAGCCATGGGCGCCTGCCGTAATGGAGGCCTGCTGCACACTTTCCCATTCTGTTGCATCTTTATTTCCTGTCTTAATGTTTTCCGTAATACTGTCTGAAAACAGGAATACATCCTGCATGACCACGGATACCTGCCCTCTGAGAAGAGATAAAGGCAGATCCTTTACATTGGTTCCGTCCAAAAGGATCTCTCCCCTTGTTACGTCGTAAAAGCGCTCGATCAGATTGACAATGGAGCTTTTACCGGAACCGGTCACACCCATGATACCAAGTGTTTTACCCTTTGTTAAAGTAAAATCAATGCCCTTTAAAATACTCTTTCCTTCCAGTTCAAAGTCTACATGGTTGAAGGCCAGGTCCCCCTGGATTTTCTCCGGCAGAACAGGATTTTCCGGATTGCTGATGACTGGCTGCTCTTCCATAATCTTCTTGATTTTCTTATTGGACGCCACAGCCGCTGCAATATCATTGCTGAGCCAGCCCACCATTTCCATGGGCCAGATAATGTTATTGGCATACTCGGAAAATGCCACCAGATCTCCAAGGGTCATCTTATCCTTAATGACTAAAATACCTCCAACAACAATGACTGCCATTAAAAGCACTTTTGACAAAAAAGAGATATTAGGCTGAAAGCGGACGATCAGCCGGGCCTGTTTCATATTTAAGTCATAATACTTTTTGTTGTGCTTTCTGAATTTATGGATCTCGTAATCTTCCCTTGCAAAGGCCTTTACAGTCCGGACCCCTGCCAGATTCTCCTGGGCCACTGTATTCAGTTCAGCCGTTTGCTCGCTGATTTTGTCATATACCTCTCCCAGTCCGTTTTCCATTTTTACCGCGTACCAGGCAATGAGAGGGAGAATTGCCAACGGAATCAGGGTGAGGGAAGGGCTTAAACGGAACATACAGACGATTACAATTGCCGTGTGAATGGAACATTCCAAAATCAGCATTCCTACAAACCCAAAGGCATTCCAGATCCGTTCCGCATCATCTTTGATCCTGGCCATCAGCTCCCCAGTGTTATGGCTGTCAAAATATCCCATGGACAGGGTCTGAATGTGGTCAAATAAATCCTTTCTCAAACTGCTGCCGATTCCTGCTGCCGCATAGTCAAAAATATACTCTTTTGTGTACTGAAGCACAGCTCTTCCC
>JAEWRS010000134.1 GCA_023398855.1 Bacillota bacterium | reverse complement strand
TGATGAGACCTTTTCTTTTCATATCTTCACTCCTTACAGGGATTTCCTTTTCTGTTAATATTTATTTTAACAATTAATCTTAGATTATTCAACTGTTTTAATCTTTCAATTCTATTACGAAATTATTCAATGCTCTATCAAAGCCTGGTACAGCACCTTAAAACGGTGTCCAAAGGGTAAAATATAAGGGGATTGCTGCAGCCACTGCCTCTTAAGCACCCACCTACAATTAACAAAAATAAAGGAAAGCAATGTGATAAGAATAAGGCGGGTCCGATGAACCCGCCCTATTTATCCAATTAATTGCAGCGATTATTGCAGCCACAGTTACCACAGCATCTGTTGCACCGGTTGCATTGGTTGCAACAGCCGTTATTGCAGCCCCAATTACAACCATTGTTCCAGCCACAAATGCGGTTGTTATTCCAACCACAGTTGCAGTTGTTATTCCAGCCCCAGTTACCGCAGCCGTTGTTGATTCCCCAGCTGCACCAGCGGTTACAGCCACAGTTGCCAACGGTAAAGCCTATATTAAAACAGCACATAAATTTACACCTCATTTTTTCAATTTATACTATATTATATAAAGTGCATAGACAAGGTGTGATTTCTGATGCATTCTCATGGTTTTGCCTGTACTTGACGCTCTTCATTCTATCCAGTATAATCTAAGAAGTTCCATTTACCTTTGGTTCCTGGAACGGCTAATTTGCTGTATTTTTCCTGGGTTTTGCTTGCCTTTGATCAGTAAATCAAGCTATGAACCATTTGATGAAACAATTATTAATTATGGAAAGGGCGGCACCGATTATGTGGATTGCAGACAGCTGGAAAGATTATGAAGTAATAGATTGTTCAGAAGGAGAAAAGCTGGAACGTTGGGGAAACTATCTTCTTGTACGCCCTGATCCGCAGGTGATCTGGTCTACACCTAAGACGGAAAAAGGCTGGAAAAAGATGAACGGACATTATCACCGCAGCGCCAAGGGCGGCGGGGAATGGGAGTTTTTTGACCTTCCTGAACAGTGGACCATCAGCTATAAGAATCTGACCTTTCAGTTAAAACCCTTCAGCTTTAAACATACAGGGCTTTTTCCGGAGCAAGCCGCAAACTGGGACTGGTTCAGCGAAAAAATAAAACAAGCCGGACGGCCTGTAAAGGTGCTTAATTTATTTGCCTACACGGGAGGCGCCACCCTGGCGGCTGCACAGGCGGGCGCCTCTGTTACTCACGTAGACGCGTCTAAAGGAATGGTTGGCTGGGCCAAAGAAAATGCCCGCTCCTCCAATTTAGAGTCTGCTTCCATCCGCTGGATCGTGGATGACTGTGCTAAATTCGTAGAAAGAGAGATAAGAAGAGGCAGTCATTACGATGGGATTATCATGGATCCTCCCTCATACGGAAGAGGGCCAAAGGGCGAAATCTGGAAAATTGAAGATTCCATCTATCCATTTGTTAAGCTTTGTTCCCAGCTTTTGTCGGATCAGCCACTCTTCTTTTTAATTAACTCCTATACCACAGGGCTGGCTCCTTCTGTTCTTTCCTATATGATTTCTACAGAAATCGTTGGAAAATACGGCGGAACAGTACAAGCCGATGAAGTAGGCCTTCCAGTAACCGGGACCGGACTGGTTCTTCCCTGCGGAGCTTCCGGACGATGGTGGGCTTAGAATACATTTACCGGCCTCCGTTAAGAAGGTTCCAGAAAGCCGGAAGGTAACGGCGCAGAAAAAGGCCTGCCCAGTAACTGAATATCACGCACAATACCGGCATAAGCAGGAAAAAACCAAGAGGCAGTGCCGGAAAACCAGGGAGCAGAAATGCTCCCGTTTTATTAATCAGACGCACAACAGCAAAATGAATGGCATAAAGAAAGAAATTCTGTTTCATCCAATCCTTCGCTTCTCCCAAAAAAGCATCCGGAACCAGAAGCCATAAACCCACAGGAATAAAAAGGCGGAACATTACAGTGGTTGCCGCAACCTCACCCTTTATGCTTCCAGGGAGGTCTAAGCCCTTTATGAGCAGACCAACAGCCACAACGGCGAGTCCTGCCAAAAAGCGTCTCCGGTTCCAGGCCTGTTCGGCAAACTTTTTTTCTTGAATCGCAGTAAACGCCCCAAAGCTATAGTAAAAAAGAGCATCCAGATTCACAATCGGCAAAGCGGCGCCAAAATAAATTGCAGCCAGTATTCCGGTCAGAAATAAAATCCCTGTCAGCCTTTTTCTGATAAAAAGGTAGATCATTGGAGCGAGAAAAATTAAAATGATCAGCTGGTGTAAATACCAGAATACATAATTATACGTATAATGAAGGACCGCGTCTGCTGCTATGGTAAAGCGGAAGGGTATCTTCCCTTTCCCGATGATTCCGGACATTGCAGGTATATGGCTACCTATTACATAGCCTAAATAATACAAAAGGTTCCATAAGATATAAGGCACGAGCACACTCCTGATCCTGGCGTCCCATTTATTCCAAAGCCGGTCCAGTGAAAAATTCCGGAAGAAAAGATATGAGGATATAAGAAAAAATCCTGGTACAGCGATCTGTGCCACTTGGTCTCCCAAAAAACGCTCCAAAGCGTCAACCTGGTAAGCAGCCCTGTTGCTGCCCAGGAAAAGAACTGCATTGTAAGAGTGGACCCATATGACCAGCACACTGAAAAAGAATGTAAACCAGTTAATCTTATTGCGGAATCTCTTTTCCTCCATAGGCCCTCCTTTCAGAAGCAAAGCAGATATATAGAATTATATTATCATTTGACGTACAAAATGGCAACTACCGGGAAAAAGTCTTTCTGCCTGATGCTGTTTAAGCATTTCTCATATAAAAATTAAAATAATTTTAACATATTTTTCCAGCCTGTGGCGTAAGATTATGGTATAATGCTTAAACGAAGTATTAAATCCGGCGCTGCACCAAATGGCAGATTGAGACAAGCTCTTTCTGCTTTGGCTGGTATTTCTTTCCAGAAATAGACTAGCCAGTAAGCCGGCATTTTGATATAATAGGAACAATTTCAACAATTGCTTCACATTTAAGGAGATAGAAATTATGAAAAAGACAATATGCGCTGCCTTTCTGGTCCTCACGCTCTTTTTTACGGGTCAGACCTATTTTAGCACATTCACTTCAGAGGCAGTACCTGTAAAAATTTCAGACAGCGCGCTTCAGGCAAATTCTTCCTACAGTGGACAAGATCTGCAGGTTATGGCTCTTGGCCCTGGTCTTGTTAACTTATCCCCTTCAGACGAATTTTCCACTTACCAGTGGGGGTTAAAAAATGACGGAGAGTTCCGTCTTGTTGAATTGAAATCTAAATTCAAAGCCATTGATAACCTATATGACGGACGCAAATCGGGGAGCGGTGTCTCTACCCCCGGCCCCGGAGATTATGAATCCACCGTAATTGGTGCAGCAACCGGAATTGACATTAACATTCAGCCGGCATGGAAACTATACGACCAGGCGGCGAACAAGCGGTCTGTCATTGTCGCCGTCATTGATACTGGCATTGACATCAATCATCTGGAACTTAAAAACGCCATTTGGACCAATCCCGGTGAGATTGATGGAGATGGAATTGATAACGACGGCAACGGATACATTGATGATGTGCATGGCTGGAACTTTTATTCTGGAAATAACCAGGTCTTTACCGGAAGTGAAGACACTCATGGAACCCATGCGGCAGGCACCATCAGCGCTGTCCGCGGATCTTACGGCATTGCCGGCATTACAGATAATCATTTTGTGAAGATAATGCCCCTAAAAGCTCTTGGTGGTGAAAATGGTGCCGGTACACCGGAGATGGTGGTTCAGGCCATTCATTATGCCGAAGCCCAAGGCGCTTCCATCTGTAACCTAAGCATGGGAACCACCGCTTATAACGAAGAACTGGCTCAGACAATTAAAAACTCTAATATGCTATTTGTGGTTTCCTGCGGAAACGGAGGAATATCCGGACTTGGATATGATACAGACATTTACCCTGTTTATCCGGCTTCCCTTCCCTATGATAACGTAATTTCCGTGGCAAACCTCTTATTTGACGGAAGCTTAAGCAAGGATTCAAACTATGGTGCCAGCAGCGTTGACATAGCCGCCCCCGGCAGCTATATCTTAAGCACAGTTCCCGGAGACTCTTATGGATTTATGAGCGGCACTTCCATGGCAGCACCCATGGTGACCGGAGTAGCTGCCATGCTTTATTCTTACCGGCCGGACATTTCTCTGTCAGACGTAAAAAATATACTTTTAAGCTCCAGCAGAAAGCTGGATACCCTTACAGGAAAAATGGTAAGCGGAGGCCTGTTGGATGCCTATAGTGCCCTGTCCTGGCAATAACTGATGCCAGCTGTAACGGATGCAAAAAGGTCTGTAAACACTAGAAATACCGGTTTACAGACCTTTTTTATATGAACTTCACTCCAAGACCCTTTTGAACAAAGGGCAGATACTTTATATGGCTATCCTGCACCTGACCAATCATATTTACCCTGTCATCCCAGGGCAGATCAGTTCTGGCTATCTCAAGCTCCCCCATATACCTTAAATAATTCTTATTGGAAATGCAGATACTTCCCTGCTTCCTTATTTGTGCCTTGTATTCCTTCTCAGGCTGTATATCCTGCTTATATTGTCTCGATTCCTGGGAACGGATGACGTATTCACTGGAATCCGGCCTGTCATGATGAATGCTGTCTTTCACAAATTCATAGGATGGAAGGATGTCTGCGTTCAGCTCTACATAATCACTGCTTAAGCATTGTATATCCTTCCAGTCCCGTTCTTCCACATCTACATCACCAACCAGCACAACATCGCATAAGCCCTCAGAATAAAGTTCAAGCATGTTTAAGAGCACCTGGTCCTTTCTTCCCCTGTGCGATTCCACTGTGGGAAGTCCTTCAAACAATGGTCCTCTCAGCTCCCGATTCCCAGGCACAAAAGCCATGGTGGTAAAGCCAAGATATTTAAACCTCTGGTTCATTTCCTTTGTCTGCTTAAGGGACAGGGCAGTAAACTGCTTTGGATAAAAATTGTGGCACGCTGCAAATCTGGTAAAATCAGCGCCATGCTCTTTCCACGCCAAAAGCTCTTCCTCCATAATTGTGGAGGCATTAAATACCACATAAAAGTCTTTGGATATCTGTACTGTTTCTTTGGCATCAAAGCCATAATCAAGGCGGACATGGGTAACTCCAAAGTCTTTTAATTCCAAGATATTATTTGTCCCCAGCTTTTCCAGGGTTTCCGGGCCCACATCAACAATAAGGTTTAATTGGCCATCCCTGCACAGCTTCAGCAGCCCTTGTACGTCTTCGCCATAATTAATTCCTGTTTCTTCCGGAATGTGGAGTGAAGTAAAAACATACTTGACTCCACATTCCACCGCCTTTTTTATAAGGGCTTCATTTTTTTTCATTCCAGTTGAAAAATATATTGAAATTCCAGTATTCATTTACTCTCCATATACTTCATTGATTCTGTCTTCATCTACTCCAACAAAGTAGGTCAGCAAAAAGCCGCCTGCATAAGCGATAAGCATGGATACTATGTAACCAATCTGCTGACCTGGCTGAACGATCAGTAAACCAAACAATCCGGACACGCCCTGGGAAACCGCACCAAGGTGCATAAAAGCGGCGGCAGCTCCTCCGAAGCCTGAGCCCACACAAGCAGTAATAAAGGATTTTCCTAGGGGAAGAGTCACAGCATACATCATGGGCTCTCCGATTCCAAGAATCCCTACTGGGATGGAATCCCTGATATATCTTTTCAGTCTCACATTTTTTGTTTTTACGTACAACGCAATACCAGCCCCCACCTGCCCGCCGCCTGCCATCATGAGGATGGGAAGGAGATAGTTAATGCCTTTTGTTGCACCTGCGGGATCATTTAAAAGGGCATGAATAGGAGTCAGAGCCTGATGCAAGCCTACCGCTACCAGCGGCAGAAAGCCTGCAGATAAAATATATCCTCCCACAACTCCCATTTTTTCATATACAAAGCTCAGTGTGGTATAGATCACTTTTGTCAGCCCTGCACCCAGGGGCTGGATTACCAGAAGTGAAACAATCCCTCCAATAATTAGCACTAAAAGAGGGCTTATAAAGGTATCAATCATATCAGGCATACGCTTTCTTATGTTTTTTTCAAGAAAAGCAAAAAACGCGCCTGCGAGCAATGCAGCTAAAAGGCCGCCTGATGCCGGATTAAATACCGTATTAGTGATGGGTAGAAGTATCTGGGCATCATTTACCGAAGCCAGCAAAGGCATCCCAGGGTTAACAATAGACATTGCTCCTGCAATAGCCCCAAGTACACCGGAGCCGCCGAACTCCTTAGCCGCATTGTATCCTACCAGAACTGGCAGATAAGCAAACAGGGCCCAGCCCATAGTCCTGATACATTGGTACCACCATACTCCAAAAAGACTTCCGCCGGTAGAAACGTTGATCACATTACAGATACCATTGATCAGACCTGCCGCAATAATGCCAGGCAGCAGTGCCACGAAAATATTGGAAATCTTCTTTAAAAACCTCTGGACCGGCTTATCATACTTTGCTTTCTGAAGAGCCTTGTTTTCTTTTGCAACCTCGTTGATATCCTGCCCAATATCATTTTCCGCCTGGCCTTTTGCCAGCCCTGTAAGTTTATAAAACTCTTCTAACACTTTATTTACTTTTCCCGGACCAAATACAATCTGAATGGTATCACTTTCTACCACTCCAAGTACTCCCTCCACCTTTTTCACACCTTCCATATCAGCTTTGGTTACGTCTCTTAATCCGACGCGAAGCCTTGTCATACAGGCGGCATTGGAAGTTATGTTTTCTTTTCCACCAAGCAGCGGTAATAATTGCTCACTTATTTGCTTGTAATCCACAATGATCCTCCATTTCTAATTTTATTTGGATAGAATTATAAAGAATTCTTAGCATTCTTTGCTTTATTCTTCAAGGCAGCACGGATTTTACCTCCGGCCTGTGATAACTCTTGTCTGGCTTCCTCTGGTCCGCAGTCCAGTAAAATCATGGCAACAGCAGTTTTTACATGCCCCTCTGCCTGATCCAATACCTTTGCAGCCTCTTCTCTGCTGCATCCGGTAGCTGTCATCAGGATATTATGAGACCTTACCACCAGCTTTTCATTACTTTGTTTCACATCCACCATAAGATTTTCGTAAGCTTTCCCAATCCCCACCATGCTTCCTGTTGAGATCATATTGAGGATCATTTTCTGTGCCGTCCCTGCCTTTAATCTGGTGGAACCGGTTAATACCTCAGGACCTGTCACAGGTTCAATGGCAAGCTGGGCTGTTTTTCCTATATCAGAGCCTTTGTTGCATGCAATTGCCACGGTATGGCAGCCTATTCCATTTGCATATTCAAGGCCATAGATCACATAGGGAGTTCTGCCTGATGCCGCCAGACCAATTACAATATCCTTTGAGGAAAGACTGATTGCCCTTAATTCTGCCTCGCACAAGGTTTCACTGTCCTCCGCTCCCTCTACCGCTTCTACAAAAGCTTTCTCTCCGCCGGCGATCAAGCCTACCACCAGCTCCCTGGAAACACCAAAAGTAGGCGGGCACTCCACTGCATCCAACACTCCCAGGCGCCCGGAGGTTCCTGCGCCAACGTAAATAATACGGCCTCCTGCTTTCAAACTCTCTGCCGCCCATTCAATCGCAGTAGCAACTTCAGGGAGCACTTCCTCCACGGCCTTTACAGCTTTTTTGTCTTCCTTGTTCATGACAGATGCAATCTCAAGGGGCAGCATTTCATCTAGATCTATGGTATCCGGATTACGGGATTCTGTTGTCAGCACTGATAAATCAATCATGCTCTGTACTTCCTTTCTTATGTATATAATTTTTTGAAAATTTACTCATACAGGTTTCATAATTCCTATTAACATAAGCAGTAAAAAAAATGTCTATTACATTTAATTGTGAAATTCGGGATGACATGGCTCCGCTTCTGTGTATCAGCTCTGTTGCAGCTACCGGAAGAATGAAATCCGCTTCCAGCGCCAGCTCCGATTCAACCGCCCTTGTAATGGCTATCACCTTTGCTCCGTTTCCCTTTGCTTCTTTTACACATTGCAGGACCTCTTCTGTGAGTCCGGAATAGCTGATGGCGATGGCCAGATCGCCTTTTTTTAAGTTTCTGGAGGCCAGCAGCTGTGTATGCCAGTCATCGCAGACATTGCACAGTACATCGGCCCTCAAGAGCTTTAAATACAAATCTCTTGCTGCCAGGAGGGAGGTCCCCAGACCAAACAAAGTGACGCTTCTGCTGCTTTCCAATAGCTTTACACATTCTTCGACTACCCTCGGTTCAATCAGTTTCTGAGTGGTTTCCAGGGATTCAATATTTTTCTTTGTAACCTTATAAATAATGTCCTCCATAGAATCTTCCCGGGTGATCTTTTGAAACGCTATGTTTCTGCTCTCCTGAAATAAAGCCACTTCATAAGCCAAGGTATTCTGAAAGTCCTTATACCCCTTACAGCCCAGCTTTTTACATAGCCTCACAACCGTTGCCGGGGACGTATAGGTTTCCTTTGCAATTTCCTTAATACTTTTTCTCAGGACTGATTCAGGATCTTTATGCAGTCTTTTTATCAGCTCTTTTTCCGCTTCCCCCGCATTTTGTGTATAGCTGTCAATCCTTACAAGTAAGCCTTTCATATATTTCTTCTCCTTTCTTTAAAGCCAGAAGAATTTTACATGTTTTTTACCTATCCATATTCTAGCTTTGTTGTACAGTTTTTTCAATATATATACTAATTTATGAAACTTTATTTCACAATATGATAATTCAACAAAAAAGGCAGGTGCTGTCATGTTCTGCCACAGCATCTGCCTTTTTCAGTTAATTATTTTACGGTGTACTCATGAGACAATCTCTATGAAGGGTCCGGAGCAGCTCCCAAAAGGGTACCGGCTATTTGCCAAAAACCGGAGAAGCCGGTAAAGGTACGGTTATTTTTCCAGAGACCGCCACCTGAAATTAGGAACCACATCAGACCATTTATTAATTCCTATAATAGATTTTGCAAACTCCGTAGACTCCAGGGTGTATTTCTTCTTATCAATATCCCGGAACACCTGCCAGATTTTACGGCGCCTTGTTGCGACAATATCATCTCCTCTGTTCATATCGCATTCCCAAAGTCCAAAGGACAAGCCGCTCCTCACCTCCAGAGGGGCATCCACCTGACGGCTTAAGATATAAGCGTCAATATAAGGATTGCTGTCAACCATGTAATAGGAATAAGCATAAGCAGCTGCCTGAATCTGGGCTACATTGCCTCTTGCCTGGCTGGTTGCCGTAAAGCCCTGTTCTGTCAGAATGATGTGCCGCACATGGCCTGTCGGGGATTTTAGAGGATCCTGGGCCATGTAGTCTGTCAGAGTGGTAAGGTTTTTAAAGTTAATAACAGGAGAGTTAAAATCGTTGGTGATCAGTCCGGTCTTGTCATCATCCCAAAATTCCGGTTCCGTCATGGGGCAGGGGTAAGGATGATAGGATAAGCCCCAATCCATCTGACCCTGCTCATTGGCAATGGAGTTAAAGGTATCTACGATAGCCCTTCCGCCGTACTTCAGTTTATTATCAATCTCGTTGTTCCAGTTATAGTCCAGAGAATAATAAACCCTGTCACTGGCACTGGTACTCTTAATGGCCGTGTAAAAGATCCGGAATGCCTCCTGGTAAGCCTGTACGTAGCTGTTAATATCCCTGGCTCCCATATAATTCCATTGTTGGTTATTGATCTCATTTCCAATGATCCAGTTGGATATCTTTCCATGATTTGGATTGGAACCATTGTACCGCTCTGCTAAAAAGGAGGCAATGGCCCTGGTCTGGTCAAGACCTTCCTGGGTAGCCGGATTAAACATATAGTAAAAAGCATTGGAATTTTTCTTTGTACCAGGATAAATCAAGTCCGGCGTGGCATCATTCCAGCCATTTAAGATAATGGCGGTTACTGTCATCCCTTTTCCGGCCAGAGCGCTGATTGTTTCATCGTAGCTTGCAATAGCATTTTTATCAAAATGGTAAGTCTTTCCATCGAACTTGTAATCAATTCCCTGTCCCAGGATCTGATGGAAAGAAATGTTGGTTGCAACGTGCTTCACTCCTAATTCAAAGGCATCCCCCAGCATGTTCAGCTGGATATTCAATCCCTTTTTAGTAAGAGGATCATTAAATGGCTGGGTATTTTCCGCAATCATCTCAGGATTAGTGATATAATGAGGTTTGCTGATTTCAATATATTTTGTACCATCCCAAACTGCAATGACGAATTTGCTGTATAGTCTGTCCTGAGCCGTATTGCGGTTTAAGGAAAATGTAAAGCTGATCTTGCCTCCCGGCGCTGAAGAAGCCACATAATCCGTTCTTCCTTCCAGATTCTTCTGATATGGCTGAAGTTCTACCAGATAAATGACGCCGTCAGTTCCCGTCATATCGGCATTGCTATTTGCAAGAACGGTCACGCTGTTCTTATCAGTATTAATCTGGCAGGATTGAATAGTCGCCTTTTCTGCCGCCGCAGCGCTCTCATCTGCCAGTGAAACAAAGGCAGAAGCACAGCATAAAAATACGGCGGTTAAAAGTACTGTCATGCTTCTGCCTATTTTACTTTCCTTCATGTTCGCATCCCTCCATGTTGTCTTAATCAGGTTCTTTACAATGATAACCAATTTTCCTGCTTTTTACAATAACGTTTTTATTACGTATTTGTAAAAAAAACTTAAGGTACAAACCCATAAAGAGATTTAGCTGCTGCAATCAGTGACTTTACCGGACCAGGTTACCAACCAGCCTATCGGCCGGTCTCCAGAGAAAACATTTCCTTAAGCTTTTTCCCATCATAAATATGGTTGTACACCAGATACTCATAGTCCATAATCAGATCCCGGTACGGATTCTCTGCCTTTCTTAAGGCATCCCAGGAATAATAAGTTCCATCCTTACTGTAACAGCCGATGGGGTGCACCACAGGGAAAGTTTCTTCCATTTTTAATAAAAACTGCTGAAAGGGAGTCAGATCCGCCCCAGCTCTTTTTAACAGCTGAGAAGACAGGTAAATTGCTCCCATCTTTCCTTTTTCCTCTGCCTGGGTCTCATAATTAGTCCAAATGACAAAGGGAGTCTGATACCACATCAAACGTTCCTTATTTTCCACAAGACTGCTGGTCATCCCTGCAATTTCATCAAAAAATTCATCTTCTACACTGGGCTGGTGATCCCCAAAAAGAACGATCATAGTAGGCTCCGCGCTTTTCTCAAAATAAGAAATCAAATATTCCAGGGCTTCATCCGACCTCTTCATCAGAGATAGATACTGGTCTGTTTTTGGATATTTACCTTTCAGCTCTCCAGTCAGCCATACTTCCTGATCAAAATCCTCATACAGCGTCTCATAGCCCCCATGGTTCTGCATGGTCACATTAAAAAGAAACAGCTTGTCCTCCGGATTTTTCTTTGACTCCACTCTCTCTATGAGCTTTTCATAATCAGCCCGGTCACTGACATAGTTTCTAAGCATTTCACTGCCCTCATAATCTTCTATTGCCAGAAATTCATCGATTCCCAAGTTCCGGTAGCATTCCTGCCTGTTCCAGTTCTCTCTTGGATAGGGATGCATTGCGATTGCTTCAAAACCCTGGGACTTTAATGTACTTACTAGACTATATGTATTTGGCTTGACATTAAACTGATAAGCAATGCTGTTAGGCTGAAGCAAGGAAATAGAATCTCCTGTTAAAAATTCAAACTCAGAATTGCTGGTCAAAGACCCAAATACTGGTACACAGAGGCTTCCCCTTATCGTGTTGTTCTTCAGGCTGTTTAAAAAGGGAAGGTACTCCTGATTCGTTTTAAATTCTCCCGCAACTTTTAAGTCAGAAAAGCTTTCATTCATAATGCATATTATATTCACTGGCTTTGTGTTCTCCAGGCTATCCACATCAGTATCTCCCGCTGAAGCCAGAAGAATCTGGTTTTCCTCAACAGTAGAATCGTAGATCTGTTTTACTCTTGAAAGGTTATAGCCTTTGGGCTTTTTCTGCACTGTATAATTAAGTGACACCGCCGTAGAAAGAACATACCCATATTCCTGATAAGTCTCATTGACCTCCCACATATTGATCTCAAGGCCGTAATCTGGTATCAAGGCAGTATAAAACCACACACAAAAGGTGACCGCCATGCCAACATATCCCCCTGCATAGACCAGACGCTTTTTCCTGCTTTTCACTCTTTTTGGAAAAACCAGTGCAAAGAGACAGATAACCTGAACACCCAGACCGGCAAGATATATTTCCTGTGTCATAACAAATTCATAATGTCCTGCCACACTTAAGGCCGTCCGCAGCGCCAATATATCCCAGATCATAATAGGCCGCCCACGGAAGCCTGCAACCAGATATTCGGCCACAGAAACAAGATAAAGGAAAACAGCAGTCAGGAGAATCCCGACCCTTGTGCTTCCGCTGACAGCGAAAACTGCAAGATACAATAAGTAAATCCAGATTATATTTAAGGCAGCCATAAACAGGGGAATTGTGGACAAATTGCCAGTCACATATTCAAACAGAATATAAGATGCGCAGGGAATCAGTAGTATAATGACAGTGGTGAGTAAAATCCCTGCAGTTTTATACCACTTTGACAGTCGTTCTTTTATCACGTAGACATCCTCTTTTTCCATAGTCAGAATAATTTAATGCTACCACAATGCGACTGTAACGGCAACAGACAATTTATGACAATCCGCTAATATGGCCCGATTATGCCATTTTCTCCTCTTCTCCGGGGTATCCTGCTTTCTCTGTATCAGGCAATCATGAGTGCAGAGGTATTGCAAAGAAATAGGATATGTCATTATAATAACATATCCTATTTCAATCTTCCATTCCTTCACATCAATGCATTGTTTATTATAATTAAAAAGAAGCCGAACCCTCTGAGAACAAAGGATCCGGCTTTTATTTTTAATTATTCAATGATAGTAGCAACTCTACCTGAACCTACTGTACGGCCGCCTTCACGGATAGCGAAACGAAGACCCTGCTCCATAGCTATCGGATGAATCAGCTCAACAGACATCTCTACGTTATCGCCAGGCATACACATCTCTGTGCCAGCTGGTAAATCGCAAACGCCAGTAACGTCAGTTGTTCTGAAGTAGAACTGAGGTCTGTAGTTGTTGAAGAAAGGAGTATGACGTCCACCTTCATCTTTTGTTAAAACGTAAACCTGAGC
>JAEWRS010000119.1 GCA_023398855.1 Bacillota bacterium | reverse complement strand
ATGCTGTCCAGCTCCTCCTCCTCCATCCCAATTCCATTGTCCCTGATACAAATCTCTATTTCCTCTCCATGGTCCTCTACGGTCAAATGGATCTCTCCATCCCCTTCCATATTCCGTATTCCGTGATTCACCGCATTTTCCACCAATGGCTGTAAAATCATGCTTGGAATGGGAAAGTCCATAATATCCTCATGGATCCTGGAATGATACCGGATATCTCCGGCGAACCGGACGTTCAGAATGTATACATAATTCTCCACCGCCTCCACTTCTTCCCGGATCGTGGCATCCCTTGAACCCTTTTTCACATTATAGCGGAAGAAATCCGCCATTTTTTCCATAAAAACCGAGGTCTTTTCCGCATCCTCCATCATGGCCAGCTGGACTCCTGCATTTAAAGAATTAAAGAGAAAATGGGGATTAATCTGAGACTGGAGATATTTTAACTGAGCCTCCTTTAAATGGTTTTCCATGAGAAACTCCCGCTCCTTCATCTCCTGTTCTTTTTCAGCACTCTCTTTAATTTTATTCACATACTCATCCAGACTGTCCACCATTTGGTTAAATGTCCCGGTCACGATCCCCAGCTCATCCCCGGTTTTTAAGGCTGGCACCTTAACGTGGAAGTTTCCCTGCCCCACCAGCTTTGCTGTGTGGGCCAGATTTGTGAGAGGTGTTACAATATCCTTTGTCATCATCATCATAACAGTCAGACTTATTATCATGACAATCATTAAAATCACGGAACTTATAACCTCTAAATACTGAAGGGCTGCCTGCAGAGTCTGATAGCTGGCAGAGTTGTTTTTAAACTGGCGGCTGTTTAAGACCGAAATGTCATTGTTAATAAACTGGTAAAGCTTTAGGGCGGATTCGTAAGAGCTTTTGTATTTTTCCACGTTCTGCCCCCGCTTGGCCTGTACCGTCTCATCTGTGACCGCCAGATAACTGTCCGACATATTGCGGATGTTTTTTTCCAGAATCCGGATCTGATTGTCTGTCACCGCAACATTAAGCCCGTCCAGCAGTTTTCTGTAATCCTGCTCAGCCCGGTAATAATCGGTCAGTGACTCTGAATCCTTTACCTGAAGATATTTATACATATAATTCTGCACATCAGAGAAAACGTCTGAAAGTTCATTTAAATTCACGTTGCTCATGTACACGGAATTCATACGTTCCACCATCTGGTTGATCTGGGCGTAAATGAATAAATTGCTGGCAAAAAGTGTGACCGCTGTCACGGCAATTTCCAAAAAAAGCTTGCGGGAAATAGGTAAATTTTCCCATAAGTATTTCCATTTATTTTTCATAATTACTCCACTGATTACTACTCATAAAATCCGGTGCATTTTCCTTTGTTACAAACTGTAAGTCAACGCTGTAAAATGAATTGGTCCTGCCGTCGTGTATGGACTCTGTGAGTGCCTGGACGCTGAACTTCCCCATCTGGCTGGTATCAATACAGAGAGTCATGGCTATGGTTCCTTTTCTGACCGCCTCTAAGGAAGCCCTTGACTTATAATAGCCGATAATCTGAGTTTCCCCTACGCTGTTGTAGTCTATGACCGCCTGGTACACTGCCTCCGTATCCACCTCATCCATACACACAATGATGTCCGGCGGCCCCAGAGGATTCTGAAATAAATTACGCACAATTTCCTCAGCTTCAAAAGCCCGACCGGATGGAATCTTGCTTTCCTCCACCTTGATCCGCCCTCCGGTCTCCCTTGAGGTGATCATCCGGTTGTTAATCTGATTAAATATCTGAGACTGATTGCTGTCAATGGAATTGTCATGGAGGAGTACCATGACCCGTGCCTTCTCGTAGTTTTGAGGCAGGATTTTTAATATCTGATTCCCATATTCCTGACCCAGCTCATAGGAATTAATTCCAACATAGCTTTTCCGGTCCGTGGAAGGGGCATCGTTTAATATGGTTACCACCGGGATTCCTTTTGCTGCTGCTTCATTGATCCGTTCCTCCAGATTTTCTTCTCCCGTAAATTCCAGGAGGATCCCATCCACTTTTGCTGCTATACTCATATCCATAAAATCCACAGCAGTATACTGAGACGACTGGTTCCTTCCCTTTAACTCTACGTAAGCATTGTGTAAGGCTGCTTCCTCACGTACGCTTTGATACACATCATTCCAGAACTGGGAATCCAGGTTGTTTATGATCATGACATAGTGATACCGGTAGGTTCTGGTATTTTCCGCATGCTCCACACCGATTTTTTTTAACACATATCCATAAAAGGAGGCAGTCAAAAGCGTAAGAAACACGATACCGGACAATCCTCCAAGCACCAGCAGCAGCAGGCTTTTCTTTCTGTTATCCATGATAATCCCCTTTATCAAATAGCACTGATTTCATTATACTAAATCATAAGGGAAAAATAAATGGAAAACAGACGATTTTTACCAAACTTGGCAAATATCATAGCAGATGTTTGATATTTTTTAAATAATTTTAAAATAGGTCTTGCAAATAATTTTTAATCCATCTATCCTTTATTCAAGGATATCCTTTAACACTTAAAGGAGAGAAAAAAATGAATCAGGAAAAAATTAAAAAACTGGAACAGATCATAAACAGTGACAATAGGAACATCACAGGCATTCTTATACAAAAAGGCGGAAAAACCTTATATGAAAACTACTTTAACGGGTATACCTCCCATAATGCCACTCACGTATATTCGGTGACAAAAAGCGTTTTTTCAGCATTAATTGGTATTGCCATTGATAAAGGTTATATCAAAGGTGTGGACCAGAAGGTACTGGATTTTTTTCCAGACTACCAGGTGAAAGCCCATGAGAAAACAATACAATGCATTACAATCAGACACTTACTTACCATGACCGCTCCATATAAATATCAATCGGAACCTTACGAAGAGTTTTTTGAAAGCGGCAACTGGGTGAATTCTGCACTGGATTTGCTGGGAGGCAAGAAGCCTTCAGGAGAATTTTTGTATTCAGCCATCATTGGCACACATATTTTGTCGGGCATCCTGGTAAAAGCCACGGGTCAGCCCATCCTTGATTTCGCTACAAAGTATTTATTCTCGCCTCTTGGCATTCACATTCCCCATCATGTGGTGCTTGGCAGCAAAGAAGAGCATATTGCCCTTATGAACGATAAAAATACCAGTGGCTGGGTTGTTGATCCCCAAGGAATAAACACTGCCAGCTGGGGCCTTTTTATGACGCCCGGAGATATGGCAAAAATAGGTCAGTTGTACCTTAATGGGGGAATATGGGATAACAAACAGATCATATCAGAGAAATGGATAGAAGCAAGCACAAAGGCGCACATCCGGCTGGATCAGCTTTCTTATGGCTACCTGTGGTGGATCATCGATGATTCCAAACAGATCTATGCTGCCCTGGGAGATGGCGGAAATGTGATTTATATTAATTCCAGGAAAAAAGCAGTTGTTTCCATTGCTTCTCTTTTTATACCTGAGACAAAGGACAGGATCGGACTTATTAAACAATATATTGAGCCAGTGTTTGAGGACTGAGTATGATAACTGAACAGAAGATCATGGGGTAAGACCCCTATTGAAAAGACAGGTTCAACATGAAGTGCCCCCTAAAAGCCAGATCAGTAAGTCCAACTATCAGGGGGCAGCGAAAAATACATGCTGAGCCTGTCTTTTATCGTTCCTTTTTCCAATATTCTCTGTTCATGGTAAGGCTTAGAATCAGCCCCTCCGGTAATTTGCGATACCGTTTCCCCATAAGATATCCCATGTATTTAAAACCGCTTTTTACGATCAGCCCTGGCACAAGCCAAGGTTTCCCCTCCTTTATAAGCCAGACACAGGTCTTTTTCACAAGGCGGATCCCCTCACCTTCCGAACGGATCCCTTCAAAAACCTCTGGATGGTCGGTCTGGGATACTGCCAGATCGAAATTCCTCTTAAACTGGGCAATGCAGCCATAATTATGGGAATGATATACTTTTGCATCAGCCGCATAGGCAATCGCCTGCTTCCGGTGCCTGACTGCATTTCCAGCATATATCATGTCCTCATTAAAGATCGTCCTTTTAATAAATCCCCCTGCCTTTAAAAATTCCGCCCGGTCATAAGCACAGCAGACGTTGGAGACAAAAAAAGTCTTTATTCCCAGCTCCTTTAAGTCCCTGCCGGTCTTTATCCGGCTCTCCTGGGGATAGTTAAAGGAACGGGTATACTGCTCCGCCAATGCACAGTCAGGGTTAGGAAGCTGTCTTCCATAGGCCATCACCACTTTTTCACCGCCTGCCCCCGTCTGGTCAAGGCTCTTCACCAATTCTGTAATTAAATTCTTATCAGCCGGAACGGCATCATCCGTCATAAACACCATAATATCTGCCTGGGAATAACCGGCTCCCCGATTCCTTGTTCCGCCATGGTCAAAATCTTTTTTTAACACCTGGTGTACTTCCAGGTTAGGAACCCAGCTATATTCCTGTTCCGCCCAATAAGATGGTTCCGTGTTCATAATGATGATCCGCCGGATGGGATAAGACTGCTCTCCCAGCCGCTTTAAAAGACGTTTTAATGTTTCATCCGGCTTATACACCGGAATAACCACATCAACCGTTTTATTTTTTGTTTTTTCCTCCATTGCAATAACCTCTACCTTTCCATCATTCAATAACGCAGACATGCCGTGGAGCAGATGCGTATCAGAGCGTAGATGCTTACAAAACATTCCAGGTACCAGGCACTTTTTCTTAAATCCAGGCTTGTGACCAGGTGTTTATCAAATATAACCAGCATGGCAAGAGGAAGCAGGGGAATAAAATACCTTCCCTGTACTCCTGTTATATAAGTAAGCTCCCTGGGGGTCCAGCCTAACAACATGGAGGCCAGAACCAGACAAGCGCTTAAGAACACTAAAAGTATCATCCAAAGCTTCTGTGCACCTGTCATAAGAGCCTCTTCCCCTTCCCGCTTTATTGTACTGACAATCAGTACATACCAAAGAATAGCCAGACAAAAAGACGGCACCGTAAGGTCCGGGTCTAAATTGCCCAGAAATCCTCCAAGCATAGTTATCAGATAATAATCAAACTGGGTCACCAGTGTCTCGTAATAGACCCGGAATATAGAATAAGGCGTCTTCCACACATCCTGCAGCGTATACCCTGCCCCCTGGCTCCAGCCCACATAGCTTTCCGTTGTGGTTGCCCATGCAGAAAGAATCAGACGGTTTACCAGAAACACAGCCAGAATCACAGCTCCTATGACGCTGATGACTGAAATCCAGTAATGCTTTTGGGATTTAAACTTGGATGCAGGGATAAACAGACAAATGCCCGCTACCGGAAGATAAACGATCTTTCCCGGTTCCAGAAGGATCAGTAAAAGTGTCAGAATAACCGTATCTCTTACGGTCACCTGTTCTTTTTCAAAGGCCAGAAAAAAACACCATGCCAGAAACATCATGGACAGCCCTATAAACGCTGTGTCATAGGAAAAGGATGCCGCAAGATGAAGTGTCATGGGAAGACAGGATACAGCCATGAGCAGTTCTTTTTTAAAGGGCATGATCCTGACAGACAAAGCTGCCATGGCTGCAAAAGCCAGCAAATTACAAAACCTGCCCAGATATACCAGAGGGATGTATCCCAGGTGAAGCAGCCTGGCAAGACTGATCCCAATGGCCTGGGGAAGATAGACCACTGGTGTGGTGTTCACCGGTATTTCATAACGGACCGTCATTCCCTGGCTGTTGTCAAGAGAAAACAGCTGCGTCAGCACAAGCTTGTAAGTTGTCCTCCCGACAGAGGTATAAAGACCGGGAACGTCATCCCCGCTTCGGACCAGAACATTGGCCCCACGGCCGATCCTCTCTTTCTCCTCCTCCGTCGCACGGGAAAGAAAGGCATCGCCAGCCACTGCCTGTTTTCCCATAAGCTGGCTGGAAAGGCGGTAGGCGCTGACAAAGTGAGCTGACTCATCAGGAGCAGAAAAAGGGGTCAGAACCAGCATGTAAAACAGACCCAGAATCACAACCGTTCCGGGATATAACAAGAACGGCTGAGTCTTAAATATCCACAAAGCAGCTCCCAGTAACGCAAGAAATCCACATCCAAACACAATGATCCACCAATAAAAGCGGCGGACCACTTCAAATTCAGGGGAAGGGATTCCCACTATGGTTTCCATATAAGTTTTGATAAAAAGAGAGGCGAGCAAAAGAATTGTTCCCGCCGTAAGCCACAATCCCTTCTTATTCAGAAAATGCTTCCCCATGTCCTTCCTCCTTTTCCCTGGCCTCTTCCCGGTCCAGAGCGAGAATCTGGATCAGCTCCGTCATTCTCCGCTCCAGCTGGGATATTTTGATAGACTGGAAAAAAACTTTTACCAATAGGATGAAAATCATAAAGGCAAAAATAAAATTAGCAGTTGAATAAGTTCCCACCAGCCGGGAAATAAAATCAGCCAGCCGCGGAAACATGCTGAACACCACCAAAAGCAGGGCAAACATAACCCAAAAGATGGAATCCTCTATCTTCATCTTCGAATGGCGTATTCTTCTAAGAACATAAAATGTAAGCAATATAGAAACACATATCAGCACGGTGCGAAACAAAACTGTCATGTTACGTTCTCCCTTCTCTATCCTCTGTCTCTGATGCGGAAGCTTTGCACCAGCAATATGGAAAACAGCATCTTTCCCATGTACCGGGCCGCATTTAGCGGGTTCAAATAACTCTCTCCCAGAAGGCGTACGTCCATGATTACCGGGATCTCCGCTACCTTTGCCCCTTGCCTGATTAAGTAGGAAATGGTATCTGGCTCTGGTCCGTAATTTAAGCCGTCAGCAAACTCTTTGATCATCTTTCTGCTGAACATGCGCATCCCCGAAGTGGGATCACTGACCTTTACCCCTGTTGTCAGCCAGATGGAGCCGCTTAAGAGCCTGCTGCCAAACATCCGCATGGAATGAGGCTTTTTCTCCGTCACATACCTGGAGCCGATCACAATGTCATAACCCTCATCCATCTTCTCCTTCATGGGCTGTATATATTCCGGCCGGTGCTGCCCATCCCCGTCAAACTGTATGGCATACCGGTATCCCCGCCGATGGGCGTATTTAAGCCCAGCCTGAAAGGCTCCGGCAAGTCCTAAATTCATAGGCAGATCAATGATCTTCCAGCCATGCTTTCTGCAGATATCAGCCGTATGATCCGTGGAACCGTCATTGATGATCACGTAGTCAAACATGGGATAGTTTTCAATGACTTCCCCCACCACTCGCTCTATATTTAACGCTTCATTGTATGCAGGTATCACTACCAGTACCTTATCCATCATTTCTTTTGCTTCAGCCTCCACTTTCCTCATTAATTAAGATATGGACTGCCTGTCCCATAAAGCAAAGCATGAGAAGCAGCATTTCCAGCATGTAGGAAAATGCCCCTCCATTGATCCCGCTCTTTCCTACAAACCAGAAGGAAAGAAAGAAAGAAAGGACACATACCGGTACATAACCGAAAAAAATCCGCTTTTGCTTCTTCATGATCACAAGCACATAATAAAACAGGTTCATGACGGCAAAAAACCCGCCTCCCAGCACGATGTATAAAAGGCCTGACCGGTAAGGCTTAAGCTCCACATTGGATATGGCACCCAGAACTGGAACACCAATTGCCCAGGCTCCTAAAAGAGCAATGATAGTAAGAAAAAGAATAATACCGGAAAGCTTTTTTAAACCAGACTTAAACTCCCTAAAATTTCTTTCATCCCATTGGTATGACATCCTGGTCAAAAAAGGCCGGATTACAAAATTGGCCGCCAGGTTAATGACCGAAGTCGGCATAAAAATAGCCATAAACACCGCATTATCGGTAGAAGTCATTTGGGCATCCACTGCATATTTTGCCATGGCAAAAATAAGACCGTCTAAAAAAACGGATAAAAACAGCAAAAACCCATCCTGCAAAAGCTTCCATTGTCTGCCAGGTGTCCTGGTAAACACAATTCCCGGTACGCGCTCAGCCGCCTTTTTATCAAACAGCAGGATTCCTGCTCCCTGGGAAAGAACCGCAACCACACAGGAAAATAAAAGCTCCCTTGTAACAGCAAGGGTACCCAGAAAGCAGCACACAGACAGCAGGGTGCGGAAAGCCATAGCCTGTCCCGTAAGATAGAGCCGTCCATTTCTCTGGAATTCTGATTCATACACATCGGCAAATCCATCAAGTACCTTATACAATACCATGAAAAATACCACCAGTGCCTTTTGGGCCGTATAGCCTGCCGAAGGTGTCAGGGTATTAAAGAGAATGTAGCACATTCCGAAAAGAACTGCCGAAATACAGGTAATCAGGCGGGCCAGACGGTATTCGGAAAAAGTATAGCTCTGGCTTGTATCCGTACTCTGTAACGGCCTCATGCCAAAATAGGCCACCAGAAACATCTGCTGCCCAAATGTACTGAAAGCAAAGCCAAAGATCCCTCCCTGTTCCGTACCGATCATATGATTGACTAGGGCCGTTAAAATCATGCTGGAACCTGCATAAACCAGGCTCCCGATCATATTCCAGGCCACATTTTTTCGTTCCATTTATTTACCCCTGCATTCCTCTGATCATCCATGACCTGCGGGGATTCTCCCCATGATATTCCTTAATTCTACAATATTCTGCCAGAAAAGTAAACTGAAACCCCCTTGCCTACTGCTTCATGATTCCTGACACACGGCACAAGTATAAGAAGGCTTCAAGCCGGAACAGCCAGGAAAGTCCTGCATAGACAGCAGCTCCCACAAGGATCTGGACAATGAGAGTCAATAGAGTTCCTTCTATTACATACTGTATCCCATAAGAACATAAACACATGACTGCCGATAATAGAAGAGAAGGCAGCACATCCTTCCACTGCTCTAAAAAGCTGTAGTTCAAAAGCTTTTTATTGGGATAAGCATTAATAAAGGTACAGATGAAATCAGTTACTGCTTTTAAGGCCACCATGGTATAGATTCCAAAGGGAATACTGACCAGAAGCGCTATCATGCTCACAGCCTTTTTTATTATTTCCAGCTTCAGAAATATCTCACTTTTCCCCAGTGCATTGATTGCCTGTAAATTTGCAACATGAAGGGGCCAGGTGGCATAGGCAACACACAGCATCCGAAGAATGGGAACGCAGGGCAGATACCGGTCCGTTAAAAGCAGGGTTACCATAGGCTCTGCAACAGCGATCAAACCAGCCATCATGGGAAATACCACATAAGAACTGGTGACAATAGATCTCCGCACCATTCGTTTCACTCTTTCCCGGTCCTCCTGGCAGGCTGAAAAAGCAGGCAGCATTACTGACTGGATCGCAGCTCCAAGATTATTCGCAATCAGGGCAGGAAACTGGTTTCCTCTGGAGTATTGCCCCATCATGGCGGAATTATATAATTTTCCGATCACAAGGCCATAAACATTGTTAAATACCGTATCAATAAGACCGGAGCAAAGTATTTTCCAGCCATAGGAAAACAATTCTTTCGCCTTTATAACAGAAAACAGCAGCCTTGGCCTCCATTTCACCAAAAATGCCAGCATGACCATCAAGAAAAAACTGTAAAAAAACTGCTGCATGACAAGTGCCCAAAGCCCCAGTTTATTGGCAGCTAAAAAAACTCCGATCACGCCGGAGCAAAGGGCGGCAAACAGGCTTGCAAGACAAAGCTTGCGAAATTCCATATTCCTGGCAACCACGGCAGACTGAACGGAGGTAACTGCACCAAAAAACAATGTCACTGAAAGCACCTTCAGTACGGGTTCAAAAACAGGTTGTCCGTAAAAAGAAGCGATAACAGGGGCTGTAAAAAACAAAATCACATATAAGATAAATGCAATGGCCGCGCTGATATAAAATGCAGAAGAATAATCAGCCTCATCCACCTTCTGTTTCTGAATCAGGGAGGTATTAAAACCGCTTTGCACAAACACATTCCCAATGGTGATAAATATCATGATGAGCATAACATCTCCGGATTCGGCAGGTGTCAGCATCCTTGCAAGCAGAACTGATACAAGGAACTGAATTCCCTGCGTACCCCCGTTTTCCATCACTTTCCAGAACAGTCCGGAAAGGACCATTTTTTTCATATTTTCCTGGTACATACTGGCTTTTCTCCTTGCTTTACCAATTAACATTTCCGCCTTATTGTACTATATTCCCCAATAATTGTAAATCGTCTATAGCATTTTAGAATTAATTGTGTTAGAGTGTAAAAGAATATACTTTCTATTTTAAAGAATTCAGGAGGTTTTTATTTATGCGTAAACTGACACGCAGACTGACGGTACTCTGCCTGACGACTGCTCTTGTTTCAGGACAGGCTTCCCTGGCATGGGCAGATGAAGCATATGGGCCAGGATTTAAAAATGGAGTCCCAATCAGTCAGAGCGAAAGCCAGTCTGAAACACAAAGCCAGACAAATACCCAGACACAGGAACAATCTGCTACAGAAGAAGCTGAAACAGCTTTGGCTAATGCCGGCATAGACATTGGAAAAGAAGGGGAAGGCAGCGGGGAAGACGGTGTGGTGGATGAAGCCGCCAGGGCCGCCCAGGAAGCATTAAAAGCTAACTTTCCACGATTACAGACCACAGCTATGATTGGTGACAGCAACTGGTCCCAGCCTTTTGTTAATGACGCCTGGATCACAAATGACGGACAGGGGTTCCACGGATTATCCACCTTTCTTACCAATATTGTGGGAAATGTGCATTACCGTACTTATACCGCCAGCACCGGCTGGTCTCCATGGGTTATAAACGGACAGCAGACCACCAACTATGCCAACGATATTAATATAGAAGCAGTTCAGATGCGGTTTTCCGGCTATGTTAATAATCAGTTTGACCTTTACTATACTGCAAAGCTGGATGACGGAACCACCATGGACTGGGCTAAAAACGGCACAACCACCGGCACCATGGGTACCGGACACTACATAACAGGACTGAGAATGGCCTATTACGCCAAGAATTCCCAATTCCCCTATGCAACTGACAAGCCTATGATTTCCGCAGTTGCTGACGGAATGCGGCAGATCGACGGAGGTCTTCGCTACTTTAACGGAGACGGAACCTCCTTTACCGGATGGGCATGGGCTGGCAATCAACGTTATTATTTCCAGGATTCCTATCCTGTAACCGGTTGGCAGTATATTGACGGCTATAAGTATTATTTTGATGAATCCGGAAGAATGCTCTCTGACCTGGAACCGGTCATCGGAGCAAAGGGACCATATCTGATCAGCATTAATAAGACCATGAACTGTATGACCATTTTTGTCAAAGATGGAAACAATGGCTTTATTATTCCGCTAAAATCCTTTTTAACCTCTACAGGACCGGACACTCCTCTTGGAACATTTCAGACTCCGGAAAAGTACCGCTGGAGAGATATGAATCACGGAATCTTTACCCAGTATGCAACCCGTATCTGGAAGGGCTTCCTGATCCACTCCATTTTGTACAGCAGTCCCAACAACATGACATTGGATCCCACGACATATAATTATATGAGCATCGCCCAATCTGCCGGATGCGTTCGCCTTCTTTCCGGTGATGCCAAGTGGGTTTATGACCACTGCCCCATTGGAACTACTG
>JAEWRS010000116.1 GCA_023398855.1 Bacillota bacterium | reverse complement strand
CCTGCCAGAGCCTCATCCACCGCATTGTCCACGATCTCGTAAACCAAATGATGAAGTCCCCTTGTGGAAGTACTGCCGATATACATACCAGGTCTTTTTCTTACCGCTTCAAGACCCTCTAATATCTGGATTTGATCTGCACCATATTCTTGACTCATATTTGCACGCTTCCTCCTGAATCCTTATTTGCGTTATAATTTGGCAGAGTGGCCAAACTGTAACTAATTTTCATTGCCTACGGTACCGTTTACCACCTTAAAGATCTTATCCACTGGAAACCGGTTTCTTACAAATTCTTCCAGTCCCGTACAGGTGATCACGGTTTGTATATGATCAATTCCGGCAAGTAATTGGTTTTGCCTGCTGTTATCCAGCTCCGATAACACGTCATCCAGCAAAAGGATGGGATAATCATATACTGTTTTTTCTACCAGTTCTATTTCTGCAAGCTTTAAGGACAATGCAGTCGTTCTCTGCTGCCCCTGGGAACCAAACCTGCGGATGTCAATTCCGTTGATGACAAAACTCATATCATCCCGGTGGGGACCGGTTAAGGTTGTTTTCTGTCTTATATCCTGCTGCCTGCTTCTCTTTACGGCATCCTCAAACGCATCAGCCTCCACATTTGGCTCATAGAGGATGCGTAAGTGTTCCTTTTCCCCTGATAGCTTCCAGTGGATGGATCCGATCATTCCATCCAATTGCTCTATAAATTCTTTCCGATAACCTATCATTTCCTTTCCGTACTGGATCAGCTGCATATCCCATATGTCCAGTGTTTCTTCATAATCCGGCCGAAAGGCCATATCTTTCAACAGTTTATTGCGCTGCGTCACAATCCGGTTGTATTGAACAAGGGAATGAACGTAAAGCCTGTTTAGTTGACATAATTCCAAATCAACGAACCGGCGCCTTTCGGCAGGTCCGCTTTTTATGAGATTTAAGTCTTCCGGAGAAAAAAATACAACATTGACAATTCCAAACAATTCGCTGGCCTTTTTTATGGGAATGCCGTTTACTGCCACGCCTTTGGCTTTATTCTTCTTCAAATGCATGTCGATCCTGTATGGCATGTCTTTCTTTCTGATATTCAGCTTAATATGCGACTCGTCCCTGTCAAATTGTATAATTTCCTTATCCTTGCTCCCTCTGTGGGATTTTGTCGTAGCACAGACATAGATTGCTTCTAAGACATTTGTCTTCCCCTGGGCATTGTCCCCATAGAGTATATTGGTTCCCTGACTAAAATCCATATGTAATTCATCATAGTTGCGGTAATTCTTAAGCTCTATCGATTCAATTATCATGGATGGTGTTATTTCCTCTTTCCTGCCCATGTTTTGGGGGCATCAAGGTATGCCCGTCAGGGCGCTCCTCGATCTTAATGGTATTGCCACCAAATGTGACTACGTCTCCAGCTCTTAATTTCTTTCCTCTCTGGTATTCCACCTGGCCATTGACCTTCACAAGGCCATCCTCGATGAGAAATTTGGCATCAACACCTGATCCCACCATACCGGCGGCCTTTAATGCCTGTCCCAGCTTGATATACTCATCCCTTAACTTGATTATTTCCATAATTTCCTCTCTGTTGCCCATAGGGCGTTCTTCTCTATCCAGAGGCGCTGACTGCGCGCCATAAATCAGGATCTTCTTATATCCTGCCATAAGAACATTTTAAACTGCTGCCGCATTAAAGTTAACAGGAAGGATCAGGTAAATATATTTTCCTTCTTCATCCCGTACAAAGCATGGTGATTTTGGATTCAGCATATATAGTGTCACTTCTTCATCATCAATGATCCTTAAGGCATCAATCAGAAACTTTGGATTAAAACCGATCATAATGTCGCTTCCCGTTTTATGGATGGGAACCTGGGCGTTCATGGATCCAAAGCTGGAATTCATCTTAAGCTGCATTTCCTGCTCTTCAATGTTCATGATCAGGGGTTTTTTATCATTTTCCCTCACCAGGATGGTGGCCCGGTCAAGACAATCCAATAGTGATCTCTTATTCACCGATGTTTTTGTTTCATAATCACTGGAAAGCATCTGATCGATTCTAAAATATTCTCCTTCGATCAAACGGGATACAACGATGGTATGGTCAAATTCGAATAATATGTGATTGGTACTAAAGAAAATTAATACTTCTTTTTCATTGTCTCCTCCCAGAATTTTACTGACTTCGTTTAGAGTCTTGCCAGGAACAATGACTTTTATATCATGATACGTATCTTTTAATTCAATATTCCGGATAGAAATCCTGTGGCCATCCAGAGAAACCACCTTTAGCTGGTTTCCTGTTACCTGAAAAAGTTCTCCTGTCATCATTTTATTGCTGTCATTGGGCGCAATGGAAAAAATAGTCTGGCGGATCACTTCTTTTAAAGAGAACTGGGACAGGCAGATATAATGATCCCGTTCAATATACGGAAGATAAGCAAATTCTTCTCCATCCCGTCCCTGAATATGGAATACGGAGTTTTCACAGGAAATGGTGGTGGTGAATCTTTCATCACTTTCAATGGTAACCAGAGAATCTCCTGCAGATGAGAGTTTTCTTACAATCTCGGAAAGCAGTTTTGCTTCCAGGGCAATTTTGCCCCTTTCCAGGATGGTTCCTTCTACCATTGTTTCAATTCCAAGTTCCATATCATTGGCGGTAAGTCTGATTTCAGATCCGCTGGCATCAATAAAAATACACTCCAATATGGACATGGTTGTTTTACTTGGAACTGCTTTCAGTACTATATTAATGCCGTTTAGGATCTCATCCTGTTTAAATGTCAGTTTCATAATTGTTGATAACTCCTTTGCTCTAGAAATTGCAATAAATAGATGGATGATATAATTAAATTCCGTAGTATTAGTAGTAGGGGCTGTGGGTATGTGTAAAAGCCCTGATAAGCTTTATAAAGGCTGATGTTTCCGTGTTCATAAGGGTGTGAATAACGTCCACAAAAGTCAAGGAAAACTTCGGAGTTATCCACAGGAACATGAGAAGCAATTTTAGGGCCCTGATTATCCACAGGGAATTAACAGCTAATAAACACCCTATTGTGGATTAATCTTCTTTTTCAGGATCTCAATGGTGTTACTTAAAGATTCGTTTTTATCCATGTTAACAGTTATTTTTTCTATTCCATGGATGATGGTGGTATGATCCCTTCCTCCCAGGAATTTTCCAATCATTTGTAAGGGGGTTCCAACCATATCGCGGCAGAGATACATGACGATCTGACGTGGGTAAACGATTTCCTTGTTTCGCTTCTGGGAACAAATATCAAGAGGAGTAAGGCCGTAGTGATCTGCAACCACCTGTATGACAAGCTCCGGAGTAACTTCCCGTTTGCCGTTAGGAGATATGATGTCCTTTAAGGCTTCTTCCGCCAGTTCTACGGTGATCTCTTTATTGTCAAGGCGGGAGAGGGCTACGATTTTTGTCAGTGCGCCTTCTAATTCCCTGATGTTGGATCTGATGTTGGTAGCTATGTATTTGATGACCTCATTGTCAATATTGTAGCCTTCCATTTCTTCTTTTTTCCTGAGGATGGCCATCCTGGTCTCATAGTCAGGGGATTGTATGTCCACTGTTAAGCCCCATTCAAACCGGGAACGAAGCCGCTCTTCCAGAGTTTCGATTTCCTTTGGTGGTTTGTCCGAGGAAATGATGATTTGCTTTTTTGCTTCATATAATGCATTGAAGGTGTGGAAAAATTCTTCCTGTGTACTTTCTTTACCTATGATAAACTGGATATCATCTATGAGAAGAACGTCATTGTTACGGTACTTCTCACGGAATTCCGTAGGAGAAAAGTTGTTTTTGTTACGGATGGCATCGATCAGCTCGTTGGTGAACTTTTCGCTGGTCACATATAGTACTTTTGCCCTGGGATTATTTTTTAATATGAAATGACCGATGGAATGCATCAAATGGGTCTTTCCAAGACCAACGCCTCCGTATATAAACAGAGGGTTATATATTTCACCAGGAGATTCTGCTACAGCCAGAGAGGCAGCATGGGCCAGGTTGTTATTGGCACCAACCACAAAAGTATCAAAAATGTATTTTGCATTCAGATTTGCATTTGTGATAGCTGTCTGGCTGACCGAATTTATATTATTATTAATAAGGGTGTTGCCGGCAGGAGATGAAAAAGCCTGCTGTTGAATCTGGCTTTCAACAACGAAATCAACGCTGCATTCAAAGCCGGTCACTTCTTCAATAGTAATTTTCAGAAGAAACCCGTATTTTTTGCGGATGTATCCTAAGAATTCCACATCCGGTACCATGACCATGACTTTTTCACCGCTCACGGTATGAACCTTCAGGGGAAGAAGCCATGTTTTAAAAGACACGTCCGTAATTTCGTGCTCTTCTTTTAAATTCAATAAGATTTCATCCCATTTTTCCTTTAACTTTTCTAACATCGTATGTCTCCTACATTTATAAAAATGCAAATATGCGCATTTACCCAATCTACAGTTCATTCTATACTATTTTGAAATAATTTTCAATGACTATAGTAAAAAATTGTGGATAAGTGTGTGCAGAGGATGTGTATTGCATGTGAATCAAGTGTTGATAATCATCCAGTGAAAGAGTTGTCCACAAATCAGCTGAGTTTCATAAGTCCAGATATTCACAGTCTGGGAGATAAGATTTTATCTGGTGTCTCAGGACAGGCTTGTGAATGAAATGACGATTATCAAGATAATATCCATAGAGTTTTCCACAAGTTATCCCCATAATGTTGATAAGTTTATGTAAATTAACAAAATGGGCGTTAATTTACTGACGTGGATTGACGGATAAATAGGTTCTATAATATAATGCACATGTAACCACATGCATTGTATCTTTATAAAAGAACAGTAGCACAGGAGGAAAAAAAAATGAATATTGAAAACAAAACCCGTAGCCTGGTACTGGCAGCCGTATTTGTTGCCATTATCGTCATCATGGCGTTTACTCCCTTTGGGTATATCCCTCTGGGATTCATGAACGCCACGATTATCCACGTTCCGGTCATAATTGGAGCCATAATTCTTGGACCAAAATATGGCGGATTTTTGGGAATGGTATTTGGACTTACCAGTTTATGGAAGAACACCAACATGCCAAATCCTACATCCTTTGTTTTTTCACCCTTTATTAAAGTGGGAGAGTACGGAGGGAATATTGGAAGCCTGATTATTTGTATGGTTCCCAGAATACTTGTGGGAGTTGTGGCTTATTATGTATTTCGGGCAGTGTTAAAAGCTATGGGGGAAAAAGGCGGCAAAAGAACCATTGCTTTGGCGGCTGCAGGAGTTGCCGGATCATTAACCAATACTTTTCTGGTAATGAATCTGATTTACTTATTTTTCGGAAAAGAATACGGTCAGGCAGCAAAAGGACTGACCGAAGGGATATATTCCGTAATTATTGGAATTATATGTATCAATGGAATTCCTGAGGCCATTGTGGCCGGAATTCTTACGGTGGCGGTTTCGCAAGCCTTATTAAAAGCGATGAAAGAGTAATCACAGTTCATGCAGAGTCATTGCTCCTGGTATATTTCATTTCCTGGAGTAATGACTCATTTCTTTTCTGCCGGAAGAAGTGCAGCAAAGAAAATACATTTTTCCCTTGACGAACCATCTTTTCTTCTATATAATTGAAACGATGTTTAATTAAAATAGTCTCAATATGTCTCATCATATTGCCTATGATAAGCTATTGTAACAAGAGGAGGTGTCCGTAGATTATGAAGATGACGTTTCAGCCAAAAAAGAGACAGAGATCCAAAGTTCATGGTTTCAGAGCCAGAATGAGCACTCC
>JAEWRS010000113.1 GCA_023398855.1 Bacillota bacterium | reverse complement strand
TATCCAACGTCAAAGTTATTGTAAGCAAAATCAAATGGTACGGTGAAATGTGTAGTAAAGATCTTTTGTGCGTGAAGACCCATATTAACATCGCTTTTGGCATTGGCCTTACCAGCTATGTTATCATTAAAAACCACTTCATCAGAAGTTACTGTAAGATTGGCCAGGCTATCCGTGTAAATACCCCCGCCGTTAGGTGCCACATTACCGGCGATGTTACCGGCTTCCATGGTAACGATTCCATTTTTTTCGCTGTAAATACCCCCACCATTTCGTTTTGCCATGTTGGCAATGATCTCACCATTCTCTACAATAAGCCTGCTCTGATATAAATAAATTCCTCCGCCACATCCGGAATTGCTTTCCACTGATTCTGCCACATTGCTGCTGATTTCCGCGCCGTCTTTAACTGTAACAACACTGTTTGCTCTTAAGTGGATACCACCACCCTGACCACCACCATAGGTGCCAAAGGAAGCCAGTGCTGCATTGCCGGTGATTCCACCTCCGCTGATTGTAAAAGCCGAACTGTTGTATAGATAAGCAGCTCCACCGTACCCGGAAGTATTGTTGAAAATATTGGAATCCACAACAGTAACATCTCCTCCAGAAGTCATGATGGCACCGCCAAATGTAACCGACTTATTGTCAAAGAGTCTGCATCCGCTGATCACATTGCTGTTTTTCTGTTCATGTGTAGTATAGCCTTCAACGCTTAAGCCTCCTCCGCCCAGATCCGCTTCATTGCCATAAATTTCACTGTCAGTGATGGTATTTGTTACATTTCCTGACAAAGCACCTATAAAAATGCCGCCGCCAGTCATGGTCACTTTATTATTGAATATCTGTGAATGATCAATTGACAGCATTCCTATGGAAAGAAAGATACCTCCTCCTCCGGTTGCTTCATTTTTTGAAATTTCACTGTCTGTTACGCTGATTTGAGATTCCGATCCATAAATCCCACCTCCATTGCGATTATTATAACTGCTGGTAATGGTTTCATTATTACAGATTTTGCAATCCAGGATGCTGGCATTACTTTTATCAACAGCAATACCCGCTCCAAAACGAGCTGCGGTGTTTCCGGATATTTCAGTACCGGAAACAGTCAGGCTGCCGGAATTAACGCAAATACCTCCCCCATCTTTTGAAGCTGCATTACCGGATATTTCTCCGCCCTGAAGACCAAGCGAGGCTCCTGTACGAACCAGAAAGCTGCCGCCATTTTCAGCGTTACAATTCTGTATCACGGAATTAATGAGGTTTACATGAAGGGTTACTCCAGTATTAACTTCAAATCCGCCACCTTTCTTTTTTCCGTCAAACACAATATTCTCAAAGTTAAGTTCAATATCACTTCCGTTCTTGCCTGGAGCTATCAAGAAGTGGCGCCCGGCACTGGGATGTGCAAGGATAACCTGGCTTTCTGATCCTGAGCTGAAAGTAATGCTCTTATTAATGGTAATGCTTTCTGATTGGGGAAAATCTATATTCCCTGAAATTATGATAATATCATTTTCCTGGGCAGAAGCCACATATGCTTTTAGCTGGCCATAAGTAGCTGCATTCCATATAGCAGCCATTCTTTTAACTGACATCAGCCGAATGCCGGCATTCAAGGACTGTACTGACGTATCCGCCTGAGAAACTAAAATCGTTTCACTGTAAGCCATGACAGTATCTTCATCCAGCACAGCAATTTCAAATTTATTGTCACCAGATATTCCTGCCAGTGGCAGCTGATATTCCACACCCCCTACTATCTCAGGAGCAATTCCCACTACGTAACTGCCCTGACCTATGTTTTCAAAAGAGTAAGCACCATTGGTAACGGTTGTTGAAGTCTCTACTGCATGAAGCAGATCATCAGCCCTATAGAGGCTTACCGGATAATCTTCTATTCCGGTTTCGCTTTCGTCCATCACACCGTCCGCATTTTCATCCAGCCATAGCCTGCCGCTTATACTGCCTGTCGGATCATAAGAAGCTTCCGTTACCGTAACAACTGCAACCGGGCGTGCCTGACCAT
Source organism: Bacillota bacterium (assembly GCA_023398855.1). GTDB lineage: Bacteria > Bacillota > Clostridia > Lachnospirales > Lachnospiraceae > Lacrimispora. The sequence goes on along the minus strand of JAEWRS010000113.1, from coordinate 4,810 downwards.
AGAGGTATGTACCAATGTCTGCAGTAAATGTATAGGTCCCAGGTGTATCCTGATCATATATCCCACCGTCTTTCCATGCTATTGGAATCTCAGCCGTTTCCCCTTCCACCAGAATCCCAGACAAGGTTTCAGGAAACGAAATATTCTCTTTTGCCGTTCCAACCGGAACACTCACTTCTATTTCAGATACATCAAAAGATTCAATAACTTTTGATGTACTGTCATTTTGTGCAATTCCTGTAATCGGCAATAATCCGAAAACCAGCAACAGGATAAGCATCAGGGAGATGCCGGCATACAAATTAACTTGTTTTTTCATTTTACATCATCCCATCATTATTATTCATGTTCTCATAGACCACTACGGAATATGAAGAGTACCCTGCCGTCAATCTGCTTTACATTTACAGCACCATAGTTGCGAGAGTCATATGAATTACTCCGGTGATCTCCCATGACAAAATACTCGTCTTTACCAAGCGTTATTGGATAACTGACTTCCGCCTTGCCATAGGTCCTTTCACAAATGTACGGTTCTTTCAGTACTTCTCCATTAATAAGAAACATCTCAGGATTGCCTTCATACTCCACTCTGTCACCGGAAACTGCGCAAATGCGCTTTACATAATCCGTGCTTCCGCTCTTTTTTATCAAAACAACATCTCCTCTCCTATATGAATTGGAAAGCTTCCAGAACAAGAGTACATCTCCTTCTAAAAGAGCTGGCTCCATGGATGTCCCAGATACAACAGCAATTCCTAGCACCGCGTTAAATACCATGGCTGTTGTAAAAGCAATTAGAATGCACCAAAAAAAAGAAGTCCAGGTCCGTGACTTCGGCTCACAGGCCTCAGCCGCATGCTTTGGTTGATAAGCTTTCTCTTTGATTGTTATCCCTTCCTGTATTGTTCTTTTATCTTCTGTCATCAAAACATTTCCTTTCAAAACTGCAAAGGACCATGCTGCTGTCTGTGTCTATTCAGGTGTGTACATAGAATGACGGTGGTCAAAGGAAACCTTGTTTCGCTCATGGGTTCCCCTTTCCGTTCCTGAAATCTCAGAGAGACGCACACTGCGCAGATTATCAATTAATTCCTTTTGTGCTGATCTCAACACCCCATGGACAAGGCATGTTTCGATTGAACCATTGTTGCAGAAACCATCAGCTCCCAAACAAGAATTTAATTGGATATCTCCTTCCATTATTTGTATGATGTCGTATAAAGTCACCTCCCTGGATCTCTCAGCAATCTGGTAGCCTCCAAAACGTCCATGCACAACTTCAATCATACCCGCTTCTCTTAAGCAGCCCAGTACTTTATTCAGATATCCGTACGAAATAGAAAGTTGTTCCGAGATTTCATTTGCAGTAATTAATTTGTTCTTACTATAAAGGCAGCACATAACACGGATGCCATAGTCTGTTGTCATATGTATTTTCATTCGTTCCACCTCGTCAATCTATACTTGGCTTTCGAAATATAATTTAACTCTAAATATACTTCTGTTATCAATTATAAAATAGCCGCTTTCTACCTGTTTCCTTTTCCGCTTAATTAGCATTAATTTCTGCTCAATTGCCTGCACTGAACATAATGAATGCCTAAGACAAAGAAACCCCTTTCCTGTCAGTTGTTAATTAAGCGGAAATATTGCTCTATTGGACGAAATATAATCCAAATACATCTTTTATACTTATACTAATAAGTTGAAGTAAACATTGAAGCGCTCTGGTAATCAGAATGAAAATCACAAGAATTTGCGTATAAACGGATGCATCGCGTTTCATCCTACAGTTATAGGAAAGGGTGTATAAAATGATAACCATATTCTTTTGCGATGACAGCAGTGAAACAGTAAATCGGTACAGCAGCTTAATAAAACATACAGCAAAAAAAAACCAGCTTGATATCTCTTTGTCTGCTTTTAATAACGGCAGATCATTGCTGTTTTATATGGCAGATACTCCTGATTTACCGGACATCATATATCTTGATATATTAATGAAGGATATTAATGGAGTAAATACGGCAAAAAAGCTGAGAGAGATGGGCTGTAATGCAGAAATCATTTTTTTGACTTCCAGCAATGATTATGTGTTTGAATCCTTTGATGTCTCGCCTGTATATTATCTGCTGAAAACGGAAACATCTGAGGCTAAATTTGAACAGGTTTTTTTACGTGCCGTTCATTTATCCGAAAACAAGGCAACACAAAAGTTCATCTGTAAATCAGGTGCTTTACGCAAAATTATTCCAATTAAGGAAATTTCGCATCTGATTATCTGGAAAGGGATCGTAACCATACATTATGGAAAGAATGAGACATTTGATTATTGGACTACCATGGAAGAATTAGAAGAACAGCTGCGTGAAAAAAATTTTGTCAGAACACATCGCTCCTATATTGTTAACCTTCAGTATATTGCAGAATTTCAGCGCCGTAAAATCATCCTGAAAACAGGGGAAACCATACCAGTTGGAGTGACTTATGAAGAAAAGTTAAAAAATACTTTTTTGGATTACATGACGCGGAATAATACCATTTTTTAATTGGAAAGGAGAAAGCCAATGGCACCAGCATTGCGCATCTCTGCAGAATTACTGTTTACCTTTTACAGTATGTCCTTCCTTTTTTATCATAAGGATACCTTTCTTGTGAGACAAGGTTACTGGATTTATTTTGGAATTGCTTCGCTCATTAACTGGAGTTTTGGAGCTGTCTGGGGATTAAGCATTTCCTCCCATTACGGAGCTCTTATCCTTTTGAGCATCACCATAATGGAATTAAAGATCATGTACAAAATGAATCCGGTTCAGCTGCTTTTTGAAAGCAGTTATTTCGTTGCTTCTCTCTACTGGGGCAGGGGGATTGTGCTTCCGGCATTTGCTTTATGTTTAAACAAAAGTGTCCAATGGGTAAGGCATGACCCATTCTACTACTCCCTTACATGGTTTCTTTCCATGGGAATGATACTAATTTATAACAGATTTTTCCGGCACGTCATTGCTCCCCGTCCTAAAATGGAAAAATTCTACCGAAGCAAAGAGCAGATCCGGTTTGTAGCAATTTTCCAAACCACTTTATTAGCTTATCTGCTGTTTGTCAATTTAGGCAGATATTACGGTATTGACCATCCCTGGTATAAATTAACCTATATTGTATCATGCATCATTTGTTTTGCCGCTCAAAGTCTTCTGGTGCATCGAGGTATAAGAATGAGCTCACTCCTGGAATTTGAATTGAATAACCGGTTTCTTCAGGAACAGCTCACCAGGCAGCTGCAGCACTACAAAACCTATCAAAAGTTTACGGAAAGCTACAGGGTATTCAAACACGACTATAATAAAATGATGACATCTGTAAAATCACTGCTTTCCGCGGGAGAATACACAAAAGCAGAGCAAATGCTCAATACCATTCATGATACGATGCAGCAACAGGTTTTAATCCATAAAACATACTCCAACCACATTATACTTGACGCTATTTTTCACGATACCGCCAACGCCTGTGCGGAACAGGAAACACGGTTCTCAGCAATGGTGTACATTCCAAAAGGACTTACTTTATCGGATCTTGACAGTGTCCGCATTTTTTCAAACCTAACAAATAATGCGTTGGAAGCCTGTATGAATGTTCCATTTAAATCTCAGCGGTTTCTTTCCATTACAAGTACCTTAAGTGAGAACAATGATTGGCTGAGTGTGGAAATATCCAACTCATTTAATGGAAAGTGCATCATGCATAATGGGATTCCTGAATCCACAAAAGCGAACAGAGATCTTCACGGAATGGGTCTGGCCATTGTAACTGAAATCATTGAGCACCTGGGCGGAGTGGTTAGAATTGACGCCGGCCAGCAAGAGAACGTTTTTACAGTGACTCTCTTAATTCCGCTGGGCTTCTCCGGTACAGTATAACCACTAAAAAAAACAGTTGACCACTTTCCCGTTTAATAGACTGAATTTTTGGTCGGATTTAGGCGTGACTTACAAACCAATGGCATACCTCCAGCCAGCTTTGCACACTTTTTTTTTAATCCCGTATTCTATAGTAGAAACAATCTATTGTTGATTATTTATATTTGAAGATACCTGGTTGCAGCAAATTTTAATGCTCATGCATAACAGGATACAGGTTGATTTTTCTATCCTGATCTATGGGGGGCTCCTGATTTCCCAGGCCATTTCAGGGTTCATGGATTTCCAGAACCAGAGGAGGCTTGGGGGCTTAAGGAGAACAGGGATATCCCGGCCTCCATGGACTCGCCGGATCTGCAGTACCCATTGATTGATATACGATTATAACGAAAAGCAGAAATGCCTGCCAATGTCCATCAAAAACATGATCAGCTACCTTATATAAATATAATAATTTGGAATATTTTCATTGCCAACCCGGGATAACAGGTGATTCAATTACGGCAGTAACATGTAAAAAAGTAAAAAGCCTCCCTGCCGAATTCAAAACGAAATCGGCAGGGAGGCTTTAGAATTTCATACCCTTCTGATCTGCTCCTTTGGGCTGTAAAGCTGTCAGCCTCTATTTTGGCTGCATTTGACCGCATCAATAGCCAGAACCACCATAAGTGCCAAAAGACTGTCTTGTCTGTCTGCCACATCAATGATATAAGTGTCCGTAAATTGAAACAATTGTTTCTCTATCCTGGCCACCATACTGCCAGTCTGGGTGAGAATGGAGTAATCCCATTCCAGGAAACTGCCTTCCACATGCCAGCCATTGCAGTCTACAGAAAAGGAAGGTTTGAAAAATGTGAATTCCTTGGTGATTGTACCCACTGTCACCC
>JAEWRS010000013.1 GCA_023398855.1 Bacillota bacterium | reverse complement strand
CAATCTGCTGCGGATACGACATGGCAGATAAGGTCATGTGCAGTCAGGGAACCTGGGATCCTTGGGAGTTAGCAGAAAAACTGAAGCTAAAGGTGGAGTACGGGGACAATGGGCAGACAGCAGACAGGGTGTTATTTGCCCTCTTTACCCCTCCAAACCTGATACAAATTATGAAAGAACCCATTGAGCTGGCAGTGAAATGCGGGCTGCCGGAAGGCTTCCTGACTTCAGACCAAATCCAAAGGCTGATACTGGGACATGAGATCTTTCATTATCTTGAGGAAGAGGAAGAGGGAATTTACACCAGAAGAGAAAAGGTGGTTCTGTGGAAAGTGTTGGGTCATAAGAGTGAATCAACAGTCAGGGCATTATCCGAGATTGCCGGTATGTACTTTTCTAAGAAAATAAATGGATTTCTTTATTCACCGTTTGCGCTTGATATACTTTTGTATTATAATTATAATCCAAACGAAGCCCTGAACATATACAGGGAAGTATTACGTTATTAACAGGAGGCATTCATGGGCGGCATTGAAAACAACCAGGAAGATACCATTTATGATGTATTGAGATCCGATATACTGGATTTAAAGCTGCGCCCTGGAATGATATTCAGTATCAAGGACATCAGTGAGTCCTATGAGGCTGGCAGAACTCCGGTCAGGGATGCACTGATCAGTCTTTCCAAGGAGGGGCTGATTACATTTCTTCCTCAGCGAGGGACTATGATATCTAAAATAAATTATGATAAGGTCCGCAATGAGCGATTCCTGAGAATTTGTGTGGAAGAGAATGTTATGCTGGAATTTATGGCAGTGTGTAATTTAAAGGCAATCACCGCGTTGGAGATGTCTTTGGACAGGCAGGAGCAGATTGAAAGGGAGAAAGATATCCGGGAATTTCTGGCAGAGGATATGTATTTTCATTCCATCTTTTATGATGGAGCCAATAAAGGATACTGCAATGATATTCTGGCTGCAAACTCCGGACATTACAGAAGGATCCGGATGCTGGCCATGGCGGATTCCGGTATTGAACCAGGGGTTGTCAAGCAGCATAGAGAACTGGTGGATTCCATCCTTGCAAAGGATTCCGAACAGCTGCATGGGGTTTTAAACCACCATCTGAACCGCCTGGTCAGTAAGGAATGGCCCCTGGTATCCAAATATCCGGATTTGTTTGACCGTGGAAGCAACGAAATAAGAAAAAGGCATGATGGACTGGGGATCGACTTTTTGGTGGATACAAAGCTCAAATACCATGCATAGACCAAGAAGAGCGTTTAAAGTACTGCCTTGCCCAGCTCTGTGATTTCACAGCCCCCTCTGGTGCGGTTGATTTTAATCAGGCCTTCATCGGAAAGCTCCTTTAAAATGGTCCGGAGATTTCCCTCGCCTAAAACGATTTCCTGCTGGGTAAGCACTTCCCTTATTCCGGAACGGCCTATACGGGGAGAAGCCGCAATCAGGGTCAAAACAGAGTTTTTCACAGCACTCTGTCCGGACAGGGGTCTTTTCAGTTGTTTTCTGATGTAGGAGGGCAGCTGGGAAAGTATCAGGGGATGTGCGGCGTAGTTGGTAAAAAAGAAACGAGTCAGGTTTAAGAGCTCCTGTACATTTCCAGGATAATCATAGCTTAGCAAAAACTCCATCAGGCTTGGCGATAAAATATCCTTTAAACGCAGGTTGGAATCATGGAACAGGTTCTGAAAAAAGTGCTCCATTAACAAAGGGATGTCATTTCTTCTTTTTCTCAGAGGAATGGTGTCTATGGAAGCGGAGTTGAGCAAAAAGAACAGCTCTTCCCGGAAGGTGCCGTTTTGTACATCTTCATATAAGTCATGTCCGGCTGTGGCAATGATCCGGTAATCGGAAAGAGGATGGCCTTGACAAAAAGAGGTCTCCTGACTGTTGTTTTGCAGGATATCAATGAGATGATCCTGCATTTCCAGTGAAAGGAATTCGGCCCTTTCAATAAGCAGGGTCCCTTTGTCAGGGGAATTAAGAACCTTTGCCAGCTGGCTGCCTAAGGTGTCTTTTTCCTGGGATTCACGGAAGGAATGAAAAACTGCAAGAGGCTTCTGCCTTCTGCTGGAGGCCCTGTGGATGGCCGTTGCGATCATATTTTTTTGTGTTCCGCTTTCTCCCTGGATCAGTACCGGGAAATCATAGAGAGCCAGCCGCCGGGCGTATTCCAGCATATTTTTTACCTGAACAGTGGCTGTCAGGATGTTTGAGAAGCCATTATTTAAAAAGTGGGTCTCCTGACTGTCGGTCCGTTTACAGGGAAACAGCTGGTTCTCTTCCTGAGGCTGAGGAGTATTTTTGCTGGTAATCAGATAAAGCGGCGGATGGTTGGGAAGAGACAGTTCCAGGATACTCAATCCCACCATGCCCCCTTTTTTGTTCTCCAGTTCGTAGTCAGCGCTCTGGCAGAAAAACAAGGAAGAATACTTAGGGGGAAGGAGTTCCGAAAAATGCTTTCCGCAGGCATTTGATTCCTGAATTTCCAAGTCCAGGTAGAACTGCCGGTTCATCATGGTGATTTCGCTTTCTGAAGATATCAGACAGATCCCCTGAGGGAGATTCTGGATGACAGCTTGAAGAAGCTGATGGGAAAATATGTAATTGCTATAATAGGTTCCTGTCAATTTGGTGATTTGCAGGATCCGGTTTATATAGCCCTGGGTGATTTGGTTGGATAGACTGGCCGGTAAGTGGAAGCAGACACATAATTCATTGATGGTTGAAATGTCTATGATGCGGTTTCCTATATTAAGTACATTTTTTATATGAGCAGGAACCAGCTGCGGCTCTCCAACTGTCACAGCATATTGTACGGAGTCATCTGTTTCTCCGCAGCCGGGATAATGGGGTATGAACTGATACTGAGTTATTCCTGCCTCCCGAAACTGTTCAATAAGAGCCGGAATGGATTCGCCCGCATCGTTAACCAGATAAACTCTTTCGCCAGGAGGGATACGGATGATCTGATCTAAAAATGCGTGATTAAAGGTCCGGGTACAGATAAGCTGTGTCACATTCTCAGGAACCTGGAGGGGAAAGGTGCTCTTTACGTGGGCGCTGGAGAACAAAATGCACTGGTATCCAGTGATTTGGGAGGGAGTATGGACCTGATAGAGGTCAATGGTGTCAAATGAGATATATTTACCTAAAATGGAATGAAGATACGTCTGGAACTCCAGGCGAATGGCGGCGCTGACACATACGATCAAAGCATGGTATCTGGGCGTTTTCGTCATCGTATTCTTACCTCCTAACAACGTTATTGGGCATATTATATCAATAATGTCCTCTTAAAACAACCTAAAAGATTCAGAATCTTATTTTCTAAAAGAAGATTGTATTTACTACAGGTGATTTGTTTGACAAACTAGAAACACTGCGTATAAAATGGCTTAAAAGCAAGGAAGCTTACCGGTTGGGAGGCTTGCCTTGCTCTTTTTGTATAACCAGAAAAACGAGGAGGATATGCTATGAAAAGAAGATGGGTAACGTTATGGACGGCGATTGTGCTCACTGGATCAATGACATTGCTGACGGCTTGCGGTTCTTCATCAGGAACCCAGAAAGAAACTGCCAAAGAGGCTGCATCCCAGGCTGCAGAAACTACGGCAGGAGCAGAAGCAAAGGGAGAATCGGTTTCCCAGGACACTGATATTACGGCAGCGGTAAGAGTCGATTTTACCACCATGGATCCAATGGATACCAGTGACACCCTTTCCGGAGGCATTCAGCGTATGATGATGGACGGCTTATTTGGCTTTGATGATGAAATGAAAATTTATCCTATGCTGGCCACCGGCTACGAAGCTAATGAAGATGCCACGGTGTTTACCATTACACTGAGAGAAGGAATATCTTTTACAGACGGAACTCCCTGGAATGCAGATGCAGCCATTGCAAACTTTGTAAAGTGGGGCGACAAGACGCTGGGATTAAAGCGTACCACATTTCTTAGCAATACCTTGGACCATGTGGATAAAGTCGATGACTATACCATTAAGGTAACCTTAACATCACCTTTCGGTGCATTTATCAATAACCTGGCTCACCCAGCCTGTGTGATCATGAGTCCCAAGCAGATTGAGGCAGGACCGCAGGTCTGCGCCCAGGCTCCGGTAGGAACCGGACAGTATAAATTTGTGGAATGGGTGGCAGGGGATCACCTGACGCTGGAGTTAAATAAGGACTGGTGGGGTTATGATCCGGCTGTCAGCGGAGGAACAGCTCTGGCTCCTTTGGATGCTGGTTTTAAATCCATTACATTTAAACCGGTGGGTGAGGATGCCACCCGTGTGGCAATGATCCAGTCTGGAGATGCACAGATTATCTGGCCAGCACCATCGGAAAGCGTGGAAGCATTAAAGAAAGACTCTAATGTAACCGTGAATCAGGGAGAGGGCATTGTGGTATGGTATTTCATGATGAACAACCAAAAAGTGCCCTTTAATGACGTTAAGGTACGCAGGGCAGTCAGCTATGCCATCAATAAGGAAGCATATGTCCAGGTGGTTATGAATGGACTGGGGACTCCGGCGACATCGATCATTGGTCCGGCGGTACAATTTTACAAGGGAAATGATCCCCTTGCTTATGATCCTGTTAAAGCAAAAGAGCTCTTGGCAGAAGCCGGTTATCCTAACGGCTTTACCACTACACTCATGTTTCAGAATACTTCCTCCAACCAGAAAAAAGCAGAGTTTTACAAGCAGCAGCTGGCTGAGGTCGGTATTAATCTGGAATTAAAAGGTATGGAAAGTGCAATTGCAAATGAAAAGGTTCAAGGAGCTACCGGGCCGGGGTCAGAGGTGGAGGTAGAGTGTTACCTGTCCGGCTGGTCCCCTTCAACGGGGGATGCTGACTGGGGAATCCGGCCTTTGCTTGCCAAGGAATCCGAGCCGCCTATGAGCTATAACATGTGTTATTACGAAAATGACCAGTTGGAAGAGTGTATAAAAGCAGGTCTTCAGAGTGCAGATGATTCGGTTCGCAAAAATGCATATGCTAAAGCCCAGGATATTATCTGGGAGGATGTACCTATGGTATGTATCTCGCTGGATTACAATTCATGGGTAACCGGCAGTAAGCTGTCAGGGGTAAAGATTTATCCGGATGGCGCCATTAACATGAAGAATGCTAAAATGACCAAATAAATGGACGCGGATTCATTGATGCGGCGGGGTGTCTTGTTACCAGGGCACCTTTGCCGCGTTCCACCATAGAATCATAGGAGATGAAAAGGATGCTTAAGTTTACATTCCGGCGTGTGCTGGGGACGATCCCCACGCTGATTATTGTAATAACCTTTGTTTTTTTCTTTGTCAGGATGATACCCGGCGATCCTGCAAGGCTGGTGGCGGGAGAACAGGCTACCAAACAGGATGTGGACGCTGTCAGAGTACAGCTTGGTCTTGACAAGCCAATAGCTGTTCAGTATATCAGATATATCGGAGGACTTTTACAAGGCGACCTGGGGAATTCTCTGCGTACCAAACGTCCTGTTTCGGTGGAAATAGGGGCCAGGTATGGGAATACTCTTGCCCTTACTGCTGTGAGTCTCATCTGGAGTACGCTGGCCGGAGTGTTTTTTGGCGTATGGTCCGGAAAAAACAGGGGGAAATGGCAGGATTATATGGGTATGACCGTAGCGGTTTCGGGTATTTCACTCCCTGCATTCTGGATAGGATTTCTCCTGATTATGATATTTGCAGTAAAGCTCCGCTGGTTTCCCACTACAGGAGCAGGAAGCCTGAAGAATCTGGTTCTTCCCTCTGTCACTTTAGGCATCAGCATAGCGGCTGTGATTGCAAGGTTTACGAGATCCTCTGTCATAGAAGTTTTGAAAGAAGATTATATCCGGACAGCCAGGGCAAAGGGACTGAAAGAAAAGGCCGTAACCTGGAGGCATGCATTTCGCAATTCCATGATATCAGTAGTTACCGTGGTGGGGCTCCAGTTTGGTTACCTTCTTGGAGGCTCTGTGGTTACGGAAGCGGTGTTCGCTTATCCGGGGCTTGGATCCCTTCTCATTGAATCCGTAAATTATCGGGATTATCCGGCCATTCAGTCATTAATCCTTATTTTTTCTTTGCAGTTTATTATCATCAACCTGGTTGTAGATATCCTTTATGCAATTCTCAACCCGGAAATTAAGCTTGGTTAAGGGAGGTTCCATTGTATGGCTGAAAAAGAACTAAATAATAAGAAATCAGATATAAAAACTCCTGTATCCGAGATGGTGCGAAAGTTCGTTAGACAGAAAAATGCGGTTACTGCGCTGGTATTTGTGCTGTTCCTGGTGATCCTGGCTTTGGTGGGACCGTTTCTGGCGCCTTATGGCATCAATGAATACAATTATTCTTCCATTCTTGAGGGACCTAGTGCAGCTCATTTTTTCGGTACCGATGAATTTGGACGGGATCTGTTTTCCAGAATTGTAAACGGAGCCAGAATATCACTTTCCATCGGTCTGCTTGCAGTTACTGTTGGTGCGGTGTGCGGCACGGTTCTTGGCCTTATGGGAGGTTATTACGGTGGTATAATAGATTCCGTGATCATGAGGATCTGCGATACCCTGTTTGCATTTCCCGGGATCATTCTGGCCATAGCGATTGTGGCAATCCTTGGCAGTGGTTTGTATAATGTGGTTATTGCTGTAGCAGTATTTTCCACTCCCACTTTTGCAAGGCTGGTAAGAGGAAGAACTTTGTCCCTTAAAAATATGGTGTTTGTCCATGCAGCCAGGAACCTGGGGGCCTCGGATGTCAGGATCTTGTTCAAACATATTTTGCCTGGAGCGGTTCCAGACATTATCGTACAGTATACCATGTCCATCGGTTCCTCAATACTGACGGCTTCCAGTTTAAGCTTTCTGGGGATGGGAGCACAGCCTCCCACACCTGAGTGGGGCTTGCTTTTATCCAACGGGAGAACCTATATGATGACCAGTGTCCACACAACTCTGTTTCCTGGCTTGGCCATCTTTCTTACGGTTTTAAGCTTTAACATTCTTGGTGACGGTCTGCGTGATGCCCTGGACCCCAAGCTTACGGAATAAAAGGAGGCTGCAGCCATGGAAGAAAAAAGTAACATACTTGAAATCAGGAATCTTCATACTTATTTTTATACTGACAGCGGAATCATAAAATCAGTTGATGGCGTTGATATTGAGCTGAAAAAAGGTGCCACCTTAGGAATTGTAGGGGAATCAGGCAGCGGAAAAAGTGTTACGGCTCTGTCTGTCATGGGTTTGTTAATGGGCACCAGAGGCAGGATCGTGGAAGGAGAAATCATTCTCAATGGAAGAGATATAGCGGGGATCAGAGAAGAAGAAAAAAGGAAATTAAGAGGAGGCAGTATTTCCATGATCTTCCAGGAACCCATGACCAGCCTAAATCCGGTTATGAAAATCGGAAAACAACTGACAGAATGTGTGCTTCAGCATGAGAATGTATCCAGAGAGGAGGCATATAAAAAGGCAGAAGATATGCTTCGCACGACTGGTGTTCCCAGAGTAGAGCGGATGATGAAGGAATATCCGTTCCAGCTTTCAGGAGGACAGCGTCAGCGAGTGATGATCGCTATGGCTCTTGTGTGCAAGCCGCAGGTGCTGATTGCGGATGAGCCCACCACAGCTCTTGATGTAACAATACAGGCACAGATTCTGGATCTGATGAACAACTTAAAAAAAGAAACAGGAACCTCTATTCTGTTTATCACACATGATTTGGGTGTTGTGGCAGAGACCTGTGATGAAGTGGCAGTCATGTACTGTGGCCGGGTGGTGGAAAAGGGGGATGTCAGAACGATCTTTGCAGAACCAGCCCATCCTTATACCAGAGGGCTTCTGGATTCCATACCAAAGCTGGGAATTCCTGTTGACGAACTGGAATCAATCCCCGGCAATGTTCCAAATCCCAGATTTATGCCTGATGGCTGTAAGTTTGCCCCTCGTTGCTCC
>JAEWRS010000005.1 GCA_023398855.1 Bacillota bacterium | reverse complement strand
GAGTTTTTTTGCCAAGGCTGGTATTATCAATGCTGCTGCTGATATGGAAGGAACTTCTGAGGTCAGCATGGAACAGATTTACAAATGGAATCCTGACATGATAATTGTGTTTCACGATTCTCCCGCACAGTCAATTTTAGATAATTCCATAGAGGGACAGGACTGGTCACTGCTAGATGCGTGGAAAAATAAAGAGGTGTATGACGTTCCAAGAACTACTTATTCATGGATAACACCTTGTGCTGATTCACCGATGATGCCGTTGTGGCTGGTTTCAAAAGCTTACCCGGAACTGCTTGATGAAAGCAGTATGAAAGCATTTGTTATTGACTATTATAAGCGCAACTACGGCATCACTCTTTTGGATGCTGATATGGACACTATTTTAAATTTAAGGAAAGCTGCGAAAAAATGAACAAAGAGAGAAACAATCAATATCACAATGTAACCGTTTTTCTTTTACTGCTTTTGATTATCATTTCTATTTTTGCTGCGCTTGTGGGACAATATTCAGTCAGCCTGTCAGACTTTTTTGATATAGTAACGAAAAAAACAGATCAGACTCCCGGCAATTCCCTGAAAACTGCTGCACACGTACTATTTCAGGTTCGTATCCCTCGGATTATACTGGCAGGACTTGTAGGTGCCGGCTTATCCATATCTGGTGCTGCCTTACAGGGAACGTTTCAGAATCCACTTGTAAGTCCGGATTTACTGGGAGTTTGCTCTGGTGCTGGCTTTGGAGCAGCAATGGGGATTTTACTGGGAAATGGTTCTGGTTTATTTACCCCGGTACTTTCGCTTGCTTTTGGATTGATCAGCGTTCTGCTGGTATACTTTTTTACAGGAACAAAAAACTATATCAACACGTTATCCGTTATTTTGGGCGGAATTATCGTTTCATCTATTTTTACAGCCCTGATCTCATTAATCAAATATATGGCTGATTCGGCAGAAACACTTCCTGCTATCACATTCTGGCAGATGGGAAGCTTCGCAAATGCGACTTACCACGATATAAAAATTTCTTTTATTCCTGTTGTAATTGGAATTGTGGGGCTGATTCTGCTGCGGTGGAAAATCAATCTTCTTTCACTTGGTGATGAAGATTGCTATACTCTTGGCATCAATCCAAACAGTACACGCTGGCTGATTATTCTGTTTACAGCTTTGACAACAGCCGGATGTGTTACCGTTTCAGGTGTGATCGGCTGGGTAGGACTTGTGATTCCCCATATCTGCAGAAAATTTGTGGGGGTAAACCATGGTTATCTGCTTCCCACCTCCTGCTTTGCGGGAGCTATATTTATGATACTTGTTGATACTGCAGCAAGGAACCTTACATCGGCTGAAATTCCCATTGGGATTTTAACTGCTTTAATTGGCGCACCTTTTTTTGCAGCCATTTACCGAAGGGGGAAGAAAACAAGATAATAAAAAACGTGAAAGAAGGTGCTTATATGATCTTAGAAGTACAGAATGGCTGCTTTGAATATTTGAGCGGGCAGCCCATTTTAAAAAACATAATGTTTCATTTGGATGGCGGACAGATTATGGCGGTCATGGGCAGAAATGGGATTGGAAAGACAACCCTGATCAAATGCATCGTTGGCATTTTACCCTGGAGCGAGGGCTTTTCCACAATAGAAGAGGTGAGAGTTCAGGTTCATAAACCAATTAAAAGTATCGGGTATGTTCCGCAGGCGCATAAAGCTTCGTTTGCCTATTCCGTAAGGGATATGGTTGTATTCGGGAAAGTCGGGCATCAATCTTATCTGGCGGCTCCCGGAAAAAAGGATTATGCGCTTGCGGACGATATACTTGATAAAATGGGTATCCATGATCTGCGGGACCACTCTTGTAATGAACTGAGCGGAGGTCAGCTACAGCTTGTTTTCATTGCCCGCGCTTTAATAAATTCCCCCAGACTTCTGGTTCTTGATGAACCGGAAGCCCATCTTGATTTCCGCAATCAAATCAGGCTGCTGCATTTAATTAAAAATATTGTATCGGAAGACAAAATTGCTTGTATTATCAATACTCATTACCCAAATCATGCAATGAGAATTGCTGACAAATGCTTCTTATTAGGCGAACATGATTACAGCGTGGGCTGCACACCTCAGGTGATGACAGAAGAAAATATTCGAACTTACTTTGGAGTTCACTCTTATTCCCACCAATTTCAATATAACGGAGAGGCTGTTACTACTTTTACATTTTTAGATGAGGTGTAGGAAAAGCAGGTCTTGTTACCTGCTTCCGCCTCCGCCTCCGCCGGAGAATCCCCCGCCGCCCATAGAACTGACACCACCGCCGGTCCCATCGATATTTGCACCAGGGGATGCAGCACTGGAAATATGGTTTGTCATTGTCATTAAATATATCATACTATAGGAGTTGCAGCCGTACATGCCTGCAAAGGAATCAAAATATTGTGGGTCAAGGGCTTTCATACCTTCAAGAACCTGTTGCCCCATATGAAACAGGGCGGCGAAGACAAGATAATCACCCCATAATGCGCCCTGGGAGGCCTGGTATTGTTTTTGCCCGCCCATATCTTTTAAATATTTTTGAAGACCAAGTATCCTGACTGCCTGTTCAAAACCAGAAGAAGTAAAACGAGTAGAACCTTTTAAGTCTGTGGCGGCTGCGTTTAAGTGCATTAATTCATTGTCGCCTTCCAGTTTCACTGCTTTTTCCCAGGCAGTGAGCTTCTTATACAATTCTTCTGAACGCTTTCCAATATCAGAAATCCTAAGGATACCATTTTCATCGGCTTCACTGGCTAAGATCCTATACAGGGAATTTTCCGCTTCGGTTCCATGAGGCTTATCCTGAATGAATACTACCGCTTCTTCTTTTTTGGGCTTTTTTTGCCCTCAGTCTCCCCATTCTCCATTTGGATATACCCTGCTTCCTGCCAGCGGATGAGATATGCGCCCAGCAGTCTATCTAATGGGATCCCCCTGCGCAGCAGCTGCATAGCAGAATATACGGCAGGAATACTTCCTCCAAAGGGAATGGTCCAGTTTATATCTATTTGCTTTATTCCAGGAAGCCGCATAACGGTTCCATCTGCCAGCTTATATTTGGAATGAAAGAAGATAATTGAAATAATGACAGCCGCCGACGCTGCTAAAACGGCAAAGAGGATGGGCTTAGCCACATCAGATTTATTATTATCAGCCGATTTCTGCAATTTTTCAAACGACATACCGCTTGCTTTTGCCATGGGAAATAAACTTCTGTCAAAGCGGCAGAGTACGTTTCCATAATCATTTTTTCCCATTGCTTCTGAAGAATAAGCAATCAGACTGCCATCCGGGTCTATTTCCACCTGACCTGCAAAACCATAAGCCCAGATTCTGGAATTGTCTTGGGTTAACTGCGTGTCAGGCATTCGGATTTTCATGGAAACCGATTCAGGAGCACTGGAGAGCTCTGATATAAACTGATGGTAAAATCCGGCATAGTCACCGTAATCTTTCACTAGTCCTTCCAGTGTATATTGTATGGTATATTGATGGTCGCCATAGTTTCCAATTCCCCAGCAAAGTTCGTATCCCTGTGAGGTTTTTAAGATACCGCAGGTACCGGCCTTTTCTTCTCTGGAACGCTTTGTATCCCAGTTTTCCAGGGTGTTGTATTGCTTTCCTGATTCATCTGACACAAGAAGAGAATGAACGCTCATCCCTTTCATGTGATACAAGGCTTTGTAATATTCCGTACCGTCAGATACACCGCGGACATCCCATATTTCTGTTATAACGGCTGATCCATCTTTCTTTAGCAGAACGTCTACATTAATTGATGGGATCGCTTCCTCTGCTGCAAATACCGGGACTGCATTCAGTATAAACAGAACAGCAATCAATAAGAAAAAGGGAAATAAACTTTTTTGTTTTAATTTCATTTTTTTCTCCTGTCTTGTAATTAGTCAATATGTAACGAATACAGTAGAGTATACCACATATTCTAATGTCATATCACAGTTTAAGCAATTATTCTGAATCAAGGGAATAATAAGTCACAGAGAAATCAACTTGACAAGGCTTTAAAAAAAAAGTAGACTTAATACATTATTGTACCGGGGATGAGACTCTCCCTGGATTTGTATATTTGGACCGCACTTTGCTGATGGTTTCTGTATGTTTATATTAAATATATGGAAGTGATCAGCTGTTTTTAATAGGAGCAGGGGCTTTTGGATATTTTTGTGTGCCGTATTTTTTCATAGTATGCTCCGTGGCCTATGTGCTGCCGGATATAGACTGCGTGGAAGTATTAAGAAGTATGCTGATGACATAGGAAATAAATGAAACATGACAGGAGCGTGACAAATATGAAACGACTGATTTTAGTAACATCTCCTCCGGCAAGCGGAAAAACATATATATCCAAACAGCTTGCCAGAAATCTGAAGCACGTTGTTTACCTTGATAAGGATACTCTGATTGTTTTATCCAAGCAGATATTCGTGGT
>JAEWRS010000004.1 GCA_023398855.1 Bacillota bacterium | reverse complement strand
AGCATGGACTCCGCAAGTTCCATATCATCTTCCAGATCTGCAAAGGCCATCTCCGGCTCAATCATCCAGAACTCAGCCGCATGGCGGGTGGTATTGGAATTTTCTGCACGGAAGGTAGGGCCAAAGGTATAAATGTTGCGGAATGCCATGGCATAAGTCTCTCCGTTAAGCTGTCCGCTTACGGTTAAGTTGGTAGGCTTTTCAAAGAAGTCCTGGCTAAAATCCACAGCCCCCCCGGCTGTCTTTGGAATGTTTGCCAGATCCATTGTAGTGACCTGGAACATCTCTCCGGCGCCCTCGCAGTCGCTTCCCGTGATAATGGGGGTGTGTACATAGACAAAGTCTCTTTCCTGGAAGAACTGGTGGATCGCATAAGCAATGAGAGAACGAACACGGAAAACTGCCTGGAAGGTGTTGGTTCTGGGACGCAGATGGGAAATGGTTCTTAAATATTCAAAAGAATGTCGTTTTTTCTGTAGGGGATAATCCGGGGTAGAAGTACCTTCAATTTCGATACTGTCTGCTTGGATTTCAAAAGGCTGCTTTGCTTCTGGGGTGGCAACCAGAGTGCCGGTGACAATGATAGCGGCACCTACATTTAACCTGGATATCTCATTGAAGTTTTTCATGGTGTCATGATAGACGACCTGAAGTGTTTCAAAGTAGGTTCCATCATTTAAAACAATGAATCCAAATGCCTTGGAATCTCTTAAACTTCTAACCCATCCTCCCACCGTAACACGGGTATTAAGAAGTGAATCTTTGTCTTTATATATTTGTCTCACAGTGATTAAATTCATAATAGCTTCTCCTTTTATATGTTCGCATACTTATTAAGATTATACTGTATTTCGGGCCTTGATTCAAGGGGGATAGATATAAAAACGCAAGATATGGCTTAAAATGTGAAAAAATAATAAAAATGTAGAAAAATGTCGGAAAATGCACAAAAAATTATGGTTATAATTAAAAAATTTGTTCACTATTTTATGAATATGTGTTATAATGCTAGTACGATAAAATTACAACAGCGAGAGGTGATAACGTGATCAAGAAAGAGATGATTGCC
Organism: Bacillota bacterium; assembly: GCA_023398855.1. GTDB lineage: Bacteria > Bacillota > Clostridia > Lachnospirales > Lachnospiraceae > Lacrimispora. The sequence goes on along the minus strand of JAEWRS010000004.1, from coordinate 1,696 downwards.
ATGCTTTTGGCAGGCGGCCAAGGAAGCCGCTTAGGCGTGTTAACGCAAAAAGTGGCCAAACCAGCAGTATCATTTGGCGGCAAGTACCGTATTATTGATTTCCCACTGAGCAATTGTATTAATTCAGGAGTGGATACGGTGGGAGTTCTTACCCAATATCAGCCATTGCGTTTGAACACCCATATCGGGATCGGGATCCCGTGGGATTTAGACCGGAACGTTGGCGGCGTTACGATCCTTCCCCCCTATGAGAAGAGCATGGGCAGTGACTGGTACACAGGAACGGCCAATGCAATTTATCAGAACCTCGAATATATGGAGACTTACAATCCTGATTATGTCCTTATATTGTCAGGGGACCATATATATAAGATGGATTACGAGGTTATGCTGGAGTATCATAAGGCGAACAATGCTGATATCACCATTGCTGCTATGCCGGTGCCAATCGAGGAGGCCAGCCGTTTTGGAATCCTGATAACTGATGAGAACAACCGGATTACCGAATTTGAGGAGAAACCGGCAAATCCAAGAAGCAATCTGGCATCCATGGGTATCTACATATTCAGCTGGAAAGTGCTGAGAGAGGCACTGATCAGAATGTCGGAAGTTCCTGGCTGTGATTTTGGCAAGCACATCATACCCTCTTGCTTTGACTTAGGAGACAGGGTATTTGCCTACGAGTACAATGGCTACTGGAAAGATGTAGGAACCTTAAGCTCTTACTGGGAAGCAAACATGGAATTAATTGATATTATTCCTGAATTTAATCTTTACGAAGAATATTGGAAGATTTACACCAAGAGCGACATCATACCGCCTCAGTACGTTTCAGAAGAGGCTGTCATAGACAGAAGTATTATTGGAGAGGGGTCGGAAATCTGCGGAGAGATCCATAATTCAGTTATAGGTGCCGGCGTTACCATCAAACCGGGGGCAATGATCAGGGATTCCATCATTATGAGAGAGTGTGTGATCGGCGAAAATGTCAAGATCGAGAAGGCTATTATCGCTGAGAATGTGAAAATAGGTGCAAACTCTGAGCTTGGATCAGGGGAATTTGCTGATAGCAAATACGACCCAAAGGTCTACCAGTCCGAACTGGTAACGGTGGGTGAAAACTCTGTCATACCGGAAAACGTCAGGATTGGTAAAAATACAGCTATTGTCGGTGAGACAACGGCTGAGGATTATGCAGGCGGTGAACTGGCTGGCGGAGACTACATCATAAAGGCAGGTGGTATACGATGAGGGCGATAGGAATTGTATTAGCAGGCGGAAACAGTAAAAGAATGCGGGAATTATCCAATAAGAGGGCAATTTCGGCCATGCCCATTGCTGGAAATTACCGCAGCATTGATTTTGCCCTGAGTAATATGACAAATTCCCATATTCAGAACGTAGCGGTTTTGACCCAGTATAATTCCAGATCGCTTCATCTGCATTTAAGCTCTTCTAAATGGTGGGATTTTGGAAGAAAGCAGGGGGGATTATTTGTATTCACCCCGACCATTACTGCTGAAAGCAGTGATTGGTACAGGGGAACTGCCGATGCGCTTTACCAGAACCTTACATTTTTAAAAAACAGTCATGAACCCTATGTGGTCATTGCGGCCGGCGACGGCATCTACAAGCTGGATTATGGCAGGGTTCTGGAATATCATATTGAGAAAAAGGCGGATATTACTGTGGTTTG
>JAEWRS010000501.1 GCA_023398855.1 Bacillota bacterium | reverse complement strand
GAGATAAGACACCTATCTTCTGGTGCAGCGGGATGCGACTCGTGTACCGCAAGAAAATCTTTTCGTCCTGCTGACAACTCCCTGTTCAGCTGGCACTTAACGCACACAAGTCTACTCTGCGACTTTTTATTTAGTTTTGTATCGCCATCAGTATAACATAGATTTTACAGAAAGCAAGTGTTTTTTTCAGCACACACTGTTTCGTTCTACTATACGGTGTATATACAGTGCTATAAAAGTACCAAGTACCGCTCCTCCCAAAACGTCAGTGGGAAAGTGAACAAATAAATACATTCGTGAAAATGCAATCAGTACTGCCAGGATCAGGAAGGGTACTGCAAGTTTCTTATTGCAGAGCCAGATGCTGATGGCACATTCAAAAGATGCAAGTGAATGGCCGGAAGGGAACGAATAATCTCCGGGATTCTGAATCAAAAGAATTATCCTGTTATCAATCCAGCAGGGTCTGGGCCTTTGAATGAGATTTTTAAGTATCATGTTTCCGAGAAGCAGTCCAACTGCCAGACTAAACAAAACACTGATCCCTGTTTTTCTGGTTTGGGGAATACAGGAAAGTACTATCCCTGTTAAAATCCAGATAAATCCATGGTCTCCCAGACTGGTGATGCCGACCATAATCGGATCAAGCCATGGACTACGAAGAGACTGCAGGGCATACAGGATGGCAAATTCTATGTGATATAACATATAGTATTACTCCTTTGCATTTATAAGTTCTTATAATATTTCATGCTCTTAATTTTTATAAAATCATTTGACAACCGGAAGATTTGCGTATAGGATTAAGCATAGTTGAATTTTCAACAGGAAATACAGGAGGCTTTGTCATGAAACACATCAGACAATTCGGCATTATTTTATTTATTTCACTTGCAGGAGAAGTGATTCATCTGTTTGTACCACTTCCCGTACCTGCGAGTATCTATGGTCTTATTCTTATGCTGCTTGGCTTAAACACGAAACTGATTCCATTGGAAGCAGTTGAGGATGTCAGTAATTTTTTACTGGAGATTATGCCCATGCTTTTCATTCCGGCTGCAGTCGGGCTTCTGGATTCGTGGGGTTCCCTTCAGCCAATTATCATACCATTTCTTGTAATTACTCTTCTCTCCACTGTTATAGTTATGGTAATGACTGGAAAAGTAACCCAGTTTTTTATTGAAACTGATAAAAAGAAGAAAGGAAAGAACAGATGATGAATCATACAATCAGTGACTTTTTATTCTTCGGGTCCGTTCTAAGCCTTGTCAGCTATGAAATGGGGATCCAGCTTAAGAAACGGTTTAAACTGGCTATCTTTAATCCGCTGTTAATCTCAATTATCATCGTTATGGCTTTTTTATCTGTCTTTAAGATTGATTATAAGGTATATAATGAGAGTGCAAAATACATCAGTTATCTATTAACCCCTGCAACCGTCTGCCTGGCTGTACCTTTATACCGTCAGCTTAATCTGTTAAAAAAACATTCCAAGGCAATCATTGCCGGGACCCTTACAGGTGTTATCACGACCATGTGTACGGTTTTGCTGCTGGCGCTTGTTTTTGGCCTGAACCATCAGGAATACGTAACCTTTTTGCCCAAATCCATTACTACTGCTATTGCAATGGGAATTTCAGAGGAGATGAAAGGGTTTGTGACAATCACGGTTGCCAGTATTATCGTAACCGGAATATTAGGCAGCATCATAGCAGAAACAGTCTGCCGGATATGTAAGATAACAGAACCGGTTGCAGTTGGTATCGCCATCGGCTCTGCATCCCATGCAGTTGGCACGACTAAAGCTATGGAAATAGGAGAAATCGAAGGAGCCATGAGCAGCCTTGCAATTGCCACTTCAGGGCTTTGTACCGTTGTATTCGCCTCTGTCTTTGCTAATTTCATTTAGACAGATAATAAAAGGTGATTCTCACATGTTTTCTTTTCATATAAACTCCCTATAATACTCTGAGAATTTCTTTCAGACCGTATACTTCTTCTGTTCTAAAAGAGTTCTCCAGCGTATTCAGATTAATATCAGAATGTTCCATCTCTCTGGAAAATTTGTGAACAAGCCGGGCAAAATCATCAAAAGTAAGACTGCCTGCGTTTCTGATATAAATTGCCTGAGCCAGTTCTTCTATTAATATGGTACAAATAACGGCCATTTTCACTTTCACATAGGGCTGCTCATCATAAACAGCTCCGTAGAAATACGTATAAACGAAATAGACCAAAAGCTGTTCCAGCCACTGATTCCACTCCCTTTTCCTCTCCGGTACTGTCTTTATATATTCACAAAACCCCTCTCTCATCTTCCCGTACTGATCTGGTCCCTGATCAAAAAGCAAAGTCTTTAACTCCCCTATATAAGCTGGCCACTCCTGATTTAAAACTTCCAGCTTGTCAAAAAGAGAAAACCAGTGTTTCATTCTTTCATAACGTTCCCCATAAGCCACATTATACTCCCGGCTTTTCCGCCGAAAAAATTCTTCACACCCGGACTGCCTGTATCTGACGGTCAGCTCCTCGGTCTCATACAGCTTGCCGTCCCTGATCCTTCTTTGGAAATCATGTCCCAAACCCAGAATCATGGCTGCCCGAAGGGATATCTCTCTGTTCCGATTCTGTAAAAGAGAAAATATCTCCTCCCTCACATTCATCAGTTTCGAATAAAGAAAGAAATCAAACTCAGGATAAGTTTCGTCTCTGTCATCTTCCTTTGTAAGAAAACGAACCGGTTCTTTTAAACCGAGGATCAGCCTGGCCGCTTCTTCACAGGACATTGACAGGGAGTATTCCCGGACGCCTTCATATTCTTCCGTATGCCTTGGATATTCCCTGCAGGTTTTGCAGAGCATGGAAGGTCCTCCATCTTTGTATATATCACAGAGATTTAAATCGTTTAAAAATGCGCATCTACCATCGTTCTGTTTAAAACATCCCTTTTTCCAGTCGACACCATTACATAGCTTTTTACCCAGTGAACCCGACTGCGTTCTGTATTTTTTTATGGAAGCATCATCAATCATAATTGCCCAGCCCGCACAGCAGGTATCGCCGCAATTATCTGCGATGCAATGAAAACTTCGGTAATATTGAGGTATTGTATACTGCATGATTTTGCTCCATTCCCAACGTGTCTTTTCTTTAAACCCCGACTATTTTATCACACATGGGAAATACTGTCACTTGCTTTCAGAAAGAATTACTCCAAAAGCAAGAAAAAAGGCCTCGCACCAGCGATAATAATCGTTAGTGCGACGCCCCCTTTTATTCCGATATTATTTACAAAGCTTTTTAAATTCATCTGCAACGTGCTGAACCTGAGTTCCTACCACGACCTGAACGCTGTTCTTTCCAGGACGGATGACTCCTGCCACACCGGCAGATTTAATCTTTTTTTCATTTACCTTAGTGTAGTCAGCAATTTCCAGTCTTAATCTGGTAATGCATGTATCAATACTGGTGATATTATCCTTACCGCCAAGTCCTTCCAGAATGATGGAAGCAACAGCCGTATAGTCATTACTTGCAAGAGTCACTGTACTCTCATTAACTTCATCATCATCATCTTCCCGGCCAGGTGTCTTAAAGTTAAACAACGTGATTGCCAAACGGAATATGATGTAGTAAACAGCACCATAAGCAATACCGATTGGGATGAGCAGCCATGAGTTCTCCGCAAATGGTGCTTTGAAGCTTAAGAACCAGTCAACAAAACCTGCACTGAAGAAAAAGCCTGCACGTACAGGAAGCATAGCAATGATTGTCATAGAAATGGCTGTTAAAGCTGCGTGGATTAAGTAAAGTCCAGGGGCAAGGAACATGAATGCAAATTCAATAGGCTCCGTAATGCCTGTAAAAAAAGAACATAATGCGGCTGAGAAAAATAAACCATACACCATTTTCTTTTTTCCTGGTTTTGCAGTATGGTACATAGCCAGAGTCGCCGCCGGAAGGCCGAACATCATCACAGGGAAAAACCCTGACATATACTGACCAGTCTGGCCTAATATTCCGCCTTCTGCTGTACCCCAGAATTTGCCGATATCATTTACTCCCGCAAGGTCAAACCAGAATACAGCATTCAGCGCATGATGAAGGCCAAGTGGAATGAACAGGCGGTTAAAGAATCCATAAAGACCAGCTCCAACAGGTCCCAGACTTAGAATCATTTCACCAAAAGCAACTATTGCAGAATATATAGCCGGCCATACGAAGAACAATACAATACTGACCACCAACGATGACAAGGCAGTAACAATTGCAACAGAACGTTTTCCACTGAAAAACGCCAACGCATCAGGAAGCTTCGTTTTCTTAAACTTATTATAGCAGTTAGCTCCGATAAGACCTGATATAATACCAATACATGGGTTTGCAATCTTACCAAAAGCTGGATTTACTTGTGATGCATCAATTTTCAATAGCAACGCAACTGTTCCAGTTGAAAGGATAGTTGTAATCATCAGCCAGGAGACAAGAGCCGCAAGTGCGGAAGTACCCTCCTGGTCATCGGACATCCCTATACCTACACCGACAGCAAAGAGAATTGGCATATTGTCAATAATTGCAGCTCCAGCTTTAATTAAAAAAGCTGCAATAACGGACCAAATTCCCGTAGCGGTCCCTTGCCCGGAAATTATGTTTGGGGCAATCCAGTATCCAATCCCCATCAGGATACCTGCCGCCGGCAAACATGCTACCGGAAGCATCAACGATTTACCTAGTTTTTGCAAATACTTCATCATAAAAAGAAACCCCTTTCTTTTTTTGTCCTGCCGGACATTTTTTTATCTATACCTGCAGATAAGCAGGTTACGATCACCTTTTATCAATAACAGACCGTATTGCGTTATACGCAGTCTCTTCATCCTCTCCCTCAAAGCGGAAGACAATGACATCCCCTTTTTTTGCTCCAAGTCCCATAATAGACAGCAGACTTTTACAGTCGGCCTTTTGTAAACCCCAGTAAGCCTCTATGGCACACATGTATTTCCCCGCCTCCATAAAAATCTTAGAGGCAGGTCTGGCATGAAGTCCCATGGGATCTTCTATTTCATATCGGTACTCCCTCATTTAACCACCTGCAATTCAATAATTGGTTCCAGCTCCTTTACTTTTTTACCAACTTGGCATTCCATAGCCGGAAATTCTCCGGTATTTAAAATGATGACCGGTGTAATTAAGTCATAACCTTTTCTGCTAATCTCCTCCAGGTCAAATTCCAGCAGAAGTTCCCCTGCTTTTACTGCAGCTCCCTGTTTTTTAAAGGACCGGTAGCCCTGCCCTCTTAATTTCACCGTATCAAGACCTACATGGATCATTACCTCTGCTCCGTTATCCGCAGTAATGCTGACCGCATGCATTGTCTCAAACATAACTGACAGTACTCCATTTACCGGAGCCACAATTCTGCCTTTTGAAGGGATTATAGCCATTCCTTTTCCCAGAATTTCCTCACTGAACGCAGGATCCTTTACTTCACTCAAAGGGACTGCCATTCCTTCCACAGGAGCAAGAATTTCCTCCCTTTTGCTGCCCCCTCTTTTTAAATGCTTCTTTAACGCTTCAAACATGCCGATTGGTTCCCCTTTCTTCTAGAGCCTCATTCTTTTGATATGAACTGCCAGATATGCAGTTTCCTCCTCTGTTACATCATGATGATATGACTCAAATATATATTCTTTAATTTTTATACTGCACTCATATTCTTCCGCATACATCCCTGCTATGATATTACTGAATTCAGTATTTGCGCTGTTTAACAGTTCTCCGGTAAGAATACGCTGGGCAAGAAATCTTAAGTGGGTAATAAACCTCTGATAACTTAAGGATCCTTCGTCCGGTTCCATGGCAAAGAATTCTTTTACTATTTTTACCCCATTCTGAATCAGACTGGTCATATCCATCGTCTTACTCATGGCTGTATTAAGTTCTGCATTTACAATATGCATTGCTATAAATCCGGCCTCATCTACCGGAAGTCTGACTCCCACACTTCTCTCAATCAGTGCAACCGCATATTCGCCGACTAAGTACTCTTCTTTATAAAATGTCTTAATCTCACTGAGAATCGGATTTGAAAAAACCATATTCTCCTTAAAACGGTGAATGGCAAAATTGATATGATCAGTCAGTGTGATATATATATTCTGATTCAGAGTCCTGTTTAATACACTTTTCGCATAAGAGATGATTTCTGCCGATGCCTTTAAGTGTTCAAGCGGAAGTTTCACAAGCAGTTCCTTAAACTGATCCAGACTGTTCTGGCTGTCTAACCGGAAGGTTTTTTCAATTTTGCTCTCTGCAATGGGACGGCCCGCCTTTGTGCCAAAACCGATTCCTCTGCCCATGATGACCACTTCCTTGCCATCCGGATCCAGTGCAGTTACAATATTGTTATTAATAATTTTATCAATATTCATAAATTACCTCTTATCAATAAAAAAACCAACCTTGACTATGAAAATAACATGTTATTTTCTTAATCAAAATTGGTTTTGCCTGCTTTCCAGTAACAATCCGATTACTATTCACTTGTTATAACTATAGCAAAGTTTTTGGGAAATGTCAATCTATTTAAAGCTTACTAAAAGCAAGAAACAGAAACAGAACTCCGCTGAGCCAGGACAGATCCCAGCCTCTTAGTGCAGCAAGCCGTTTTCCCAGAAAAAGTCCGGCATACATCACGGCAATTCCTACTAAAAGAGCTGCAAGTGCTGCACCCCCCGGATTGATCATTAAAAAACCGGACAGGGCGCCCGCCACCAGACTGTCAATGGACATGGCAAATGAAAACATAACCGTCTCTTTCCATGACAGCGTTTTTGAATCATCCCAGTCAGCCGCCATAGGATTTCCGTATATATTAATAATAATACTAAGTCCTGAAACGGAAAAAGTCAGATCTTTATGAACATGGACATGACGATTGATGTATTTTTTAATGGTATAGTCCAGCAGCTTCATCACTCCTAAAAAGAATAAACAGGAAAAGCCTGCTCCCTTTGCGAATACCTCCGGCACGAAATTGTCAATCACATTGCCAAATAACAGTGCTGCCCCCAGACATCCGCTGCAGATTACATTCGCTGCAATTATCTTTATCCATGAAATGCCTACCCGGTTTGCACCATAAGCAATACTGGCAACAAACGTATCCGTACTCAGCGCCAGAACCAGAATGAAAATATTACGCATATTTCATCGATCTACCCTTTTTATTTTAATATATTCCCAGGCAATTGGTTTGGCACCTGAAAACAGCTAACTGATTTTTTTAATTCCGGGATAATAGCGGAACAAAACCTTCGCCAGTATTTTATCCTCGGGTACATAAGGGTCACTCCAATATCTGGCATCAGCGGAATTATTCCGGTTATCTCCCAGCATCAGATAGCATCCGTCCGGTACGGTAAAATGATAATCCTCTGATTCCATGGGTTCCTTTAAATACGGTTCCTCAAGTGGAGTCTGGGACTGATTAATATAAACATGATTATTCTTAATGTCAACTGTTTCCCCCGGCAGTCCGATGATCCGTTTAACCAGATGAATCTCTTCATTTCCAGGACCAGTCATGTGATCAAATATAATCACGTCTCCCCTTTTGGGTTCTTCCTTAAAGCGGTAAGCCAGTCTTGATCCGATGAGCCGGTCCCCTGTCATGATCGTTGTCTCCATGGACCCGCTTGGCACCTTACTGTTGGCAATAAGAAACGTATTAATAAAAAATGCAATAACCGCTGCAATGACAATAATCTTCAGCCATTCAAACAGCTCCCTCTTCCAGCTTAGAGGCTCTTCCACTTCTTTGTTCTTTTTTACACTCATGTTTTTTCCTTCGACTGTTTTTTATTATTGTATCAAATGAAGAAAGAGGAATCAACATTTTATATCCCATTTCTCTTCAATTCTGTTCTGAGCCGTTCCAGCGCTTTTTTTTCAAGTCTTGATACATAGGATCTGGAAATCCCCATGAGATCTGCAATCTCCCTCTGTGTGTATTCCCTGCCGCCATGAAGTCCATAGCGCATACCGATGATCGTCTTTTCGTTGTCTTTTAAACAGGAATCAAAAACTTCATAAAGTTCCTTGATATCCTGCTTTAGTATGATTGTCTCCAACGTTTCCTTATTCTCCATCTCGATCACATCAAGAAGGCTTACTGTTTCTCCATCCTTGTCTACACCGATGGGTTCATATAAAGAAACCTCTTTTGAATATTTTTTATTTGCACGAAGGAGCATAAGGATCTCATTTACTAGAGTCACAGGACGGCTCCCTGGAACCGAAGAGGTAAAGATGAACGTTTTCTCCATCCCAGACAACCTGTTTCACCAATATTCGTATAGCCGCCCGTTTCTGTTCTACATCCATTCGATCCACAGTCTTTTCAAAAGTGGAAAGCGTTTCTTTTTGCAGCTCGAATTCCAGAGCAGTCAGTTCCTTACCCATGGCGGTTTCCTTACACATTCCTATCTGAAACAAAATTTGCTCTTTTCTTTTATGCAGTTTTTCGATCTGTCTGACAATGTAATCCCCGGCCGCCGTTCCTCCGGCAGTCTTTAAAGAGGCAACAAGACCTTCAATCTCTTTCCCGGTCTGTAAAAGCTCCTCTTCCAAACGGCTTAAATCTATTTCATAATCCTGTTTTTCTTCCTGAAGCTGTTTACTGCCCTCCTCCAGTTGTTTCGTAAATTCCTTCCTGTCTTCCGAAATTTTTTTTAATTCTTCAATTACCATGCTGTCCAGGAGATTTCCATTTGCGTTCTTCATTGCACAGCATTTCATGCGGCTTTTTTCTTTCATGGAACAGAGGTAGGAATAGATCTGTTCTCCCCGGTCATTATGCCTGCCGGAAAGTTTCGGACGCATATAATCATGACATGCTCCGCAGATAAGAATGCCGGAAAGAAGTGCCACATTACTTCTGGGTTTGCGGTAATTTTTTGATTTATTCCGTTCCAGCTGACGCTGGACGCTGACCCACACCGCTCCCGGGATCAGTCCCTCATGTTTGCCGATTGACACAATCCATTCTTCCATATCTTTTATCTCATGAGCTTTTCCCTGCTTTTGTAATGTTCGGTTATATGCAATAACACCATGGATACCCTTGAAATCAGACCGGTCTGCGAAAAGTTCCACTTTTTTTTCCTTCAGATATTCATATGCTTCCTCATCTGCAATCATATATACCGGATTTGTAAGAATTCCCTTAATAGCAAAACGGCTGAATAGCCGTCCCTGTTTTGTTTTGTATCCGTTCTGTATGAGATAAGTCTCTGTCTGTGTGAGGGAACCGGTCTCCAGAAACTTCTCATATATCCGTTTTACCAGCTTCGCCTCTTCCGGAATCCGTTTCAGCTTATAAGCCTTTTTCTGCTTCCCGTCAATGGTAACAGATGTCACCCGTTCAGACTGGTAACCGGTCGGGGTGTTTCCGCCAAGCCACCTTCCGCTTTTAGAGAGCTCATGCATATTATCCCGGATCCGTTCTGCAATGGTTTCCCTCTCAAGCTGGGAGAATACGGAAGCGATATACATCATGGCCCTTCCCATGGGCGACGATGTATCAAACTGCTCTTTAATCGATATAAATGAAATATCCAGATGATTCAGTTCACCGATCAGGTTAGCAAAATCACCAATATTACGGCTGATCCTGTCAAGACGATAGCAGACAATGGCTGAAATGTTCTTTTTCTTTGCCTCTTTCATCATTTGCTGAAACTGGGGACGTTCTAAATTTCCTCCTGAAAAGCCCTCATCTTCAAAAATCATGGCACTGTCCGCTATGCTCTCCCCGTAATGGGCCGTGATATATTGTCTGCAGAGTTCAATCTGATTACCGATGCTTTCCCCTTTCCCGGTAAATTTGGATTTTCTGGAATATATGGCAAATGGTTGATTTCTGTCTTCCACCACACAAATCCTCCTTGTTTTCTCATGGAAAGCGAGTCCTCAAACATACGGGACACGCACAATAACATACAAATATATAAACCCTGAATTGTAAGGCATTCTCTATGAATATGATCGTATATAATCCCCAGACGGAGGAAGATAAAAAAGAACTTGGCAGAAGGGCAGCCGTCTTTCATAATCAGGTACTTATGCAGACAGTCCGCCTGCTTCACTGCCCAAACGACCAGAAAAAAGCGCTGTTAAACGCAATTAAAGCAGAAAGTAATAAGGTGTTTAAACAACCTGAATAATTTTATCCAATTTCCCCGGAACAAACACGTGAGTGGCACAGGAAACGCAGGGATCAAAGGATCTTATGATTCTCCCTATCTCCACCGGCATACTCTCTTCTTTCACCGGGGCACCTATAAGTGCCTGTTCTGCTGTTCCCTTTCTTTGTCCTGTCTGAGTGGATAGGTTCCAGGCGGAAGGCGTAATAATCTGGTAGAACAGGATTTTCTTGTCTTCAATCGTCAGCCAGTGGCCAAGTGCTCCGCGGGTTGTATCAATCAGACCTGTTCCATAAGCCTGTTCCGGTACTGTATATTCCTGCTGCATCTGCACATCAGGAATAAGATTTTCCAAAAGAGTATTCATAATCTGTGTGATTTTCTTTGCTTCCAGAACCCTGGCAATGGTTCTGTCCATAACAGATATTCCATGTCTGTACTCTCCAGACAGCCATTGTCTCGCTAACGGTCCCACTTCAAAAGGCATCTCGTTGTATCTGGGAGCTCTGATCCAGGAATAGGCGTCCGGCTTATTCCTGTCCGGTTCATCCGCTTCATTAAACCATGCATATTCGTCTGACTGGGCGATAAGAGCCGGTTCGAAATGAGAATACTGCTCATTTGTATAAATATATGGAGCTACATATAAAGTCCCAAGCTCTTTATAATGATCAAAGCAGCCATAGGTTAAAAGATTTCGATAACCGCCTCCAAAATGATAATATTCCGGATAATAAGCGGCAATTTCATACACATCCGGCAGCATCTTTTCCGTTATAAACTGTTCAATCCCAAATAAAATTGATTTAATGGCAATTATCATATCAACTGTAACAGGTGACGTGATTCCACCTATAAATACTCCGTGATTATGAGGTGCCTTTCCTCCCAGAATGGCTAACATTTTATGGGCATTTCTGCTGTATTCCAGGGATTCAAAATAATCATTTACAAGACGTGTGTTAACCGCTTTGGGCAGCCTGTAATCGTTGTGATCTGTTTTAAACAGAGGATATCCCTCCGGCAGTTTCACATAGTCCGGAAGAGTATACTGGTAAAGATGCCTAAGATGATTCTGCAGAAATTCACAGGCATGAAGCAGATCCCTTACATACCTTCCCTGCTCTGACGGGACAATCAAAAGGGCATCTTCCAGGGCTAATGAGGCAGCCATAGAATGGGCTGTGGAACAGATTCCACAGATACGCTGTGTAAAATACACTGCATCCAACGGACTTCTGCCTGTCAGCATCTTTTCAAATCCGCGAAACATCAGTCCTTTTGTCCTGGCATCTGTCACCGCATTATTTCCCACCTCTGCTTCTATTTCCATAAACCCGTTGATTCTGGTAACTGGATTGATGATAATTGTCTCCGCCATATTATTCCTCCCTCATTGTATCATAAGTGATAAAGGGCTCCATGGCATCCGGAAATCCAAACTGAGCACATCCAATGCAGGGAGTGTCATCTCCTACCGGCCAGTTTACGTGCCCGTTCCATTTGCGAATCGGGCAGTCCGTCTGGGTCACAGGCCCCCTGCACCCCAGCATGAACATACAAGTCTCTTCTCCCAGCTTTGTCGCAAAAATGCCATCATCAAAATAAGATCTTCTGGGGCAGCGATCATGAATTGTAATACCATAAAACATCAAAGGCCGGTCCATATCATCCAGAGGCGGTTCCCCGTAAAGAATTAAATATGCCACTGTTCCCATTAGCCAGTCCGGATGACAGGGACAACCCGTCAGCTTAATCACTTTCCGGTCCACAACATCTGAAATTCCAGTGCAGTCTGACGGATTCGGTCTTGCCGCTGATACCCCGCCATAAGATGCACAGTCTCCAACTGCAATGATATGGGAGGCATGTTCCCCCAGCCTGATTGCAGCTTCCAGACCTGTTACTTCTTTCCCCTCGTGGCGTCCAATAATATGATACAGCCCATTGTCCCTTCTGGAAACAGCTCCCTCTACTGCCAGTATGTACTCATTCCCAATCATATCGAACAGCTGATCCATTGCTTCTGAGCCCTCAGATGCAATCAAACTGTTACTGTAAATAAAGTTTGTCATCTGTGTCATAAGATACTGGAAATCCGGATTCTGACCATCAAGGAGGGAAATCGTATTTCCCGTGCATCCATTAAGCTCCAGCCATACCAGATTGGGCTTTGTCAGCTTCCGGCTTCCGATTTCCTCCATTGCCCTGGATACCAGATGTGTGGTTTCCTTTAATTTAAACTCCTGAAAAGGACATGATGCATGTTCTCCCTTCAATAATTATCACTCCCCCTGCTCCTGAATCATGAACCCTACAACCGGCAGCACACTTAAAACCATTGCTCCCGGATGGCAAGATGCAAATTCTATGCTTAAATCCCTTCCTGCAGACAGTCCCCAGAAATGATTTCCTCCTGACCATAACCGGTTATTGGTTAAATTATAGACCACTCCATTGACTGCAACATAAGCGGGAGCACCGTTTCTCCCATCATATTGGGACAGCTGCTCCAGTGTAAAATAGGTCAGGGGTTCTGGCTCCGGGCTTTCTCCAGGCTGCTCTCCTCCTGTTTCACCGCCGGTTGGGCCTACACCTGTTGGACCTCCCGTTGGACCTGCATCTGTTGGTCCCATTGGCACACCGGTTGGACCCATCTGGTCTCCTGTCGGACCCATCCCTCCTGTCATACCACTTGTCTGATCATTCATCTGACTGGCAAATAATCCTTTCTCCTGAATCTGTCCGAAATAATAGACATGATTCTGCAGCATTATTAATTCACTGCTTAAGTGATCCAGTACATCATCGCTGTTGTATTGATTGGAGCGAAGTTTCTCCACATCAGTATTTAATCTCTTTAAACTGCTCCCAAGATATGTCATCAGCAAATCCAAATCCATAACTAAACCTCCTTACCGTTTTTACGTATCTTATTTGTCAAATCTCTGAAGGGACGCCAAATCATCATCACTCTGTCTGGTTAAAGGATAAATTACTATGATCAGTTGACGCTTATCTGTTAGAATATATGTGCAGGCCTGACTTTTAAGCCTGATTTCCATGATTTTTGTACAAGAAGGCGATTTCTTAAATTTTCCGCTTTGCTTCTTTTGCCAGAAAACCTTTTATTATATCTTCTGTTTCTCTGCAAATTTCCGTAAGCTTCCTGTAAAGTGCAGGACTTAGCTCAAGGCCTGGGACAATCTGGGAAGCCTCAATCCCAATTAAGTATCCTCTTACGGAACACCTGTAAAGTTTTATCAGATCCAGAAAACTCATATCGTGCTGCATGGACAGATCCGATCTCTGATCCATAAGCTCATTTAACGAAAATATTTTTACAGTACCCGGCCGTTCACCGGATGTCATGGCATCTAAAACCAGTACAAAATCATCGGGATTCAGAGAATAAAAACACCCCTCACTGTCCGTTTCTCCATAGATTATTTCCAGTTCTGTATCATGGAACCGTTTTTCCAGCTCTTGTGCAACGACAAGCCCAATCCCGTCATCCTTCATCAGCCGGCTGCCAACAGCGATCAGTTTCGTTTTTCAGCCCCCCTGTCTTATTTTTTTATGTATATGAAAAAGACATAGGAATATTCGCACTCCCATGTCTTTTAAAGTCAGGTTCCCTGGAACCGGCAAAGTTTTGCTCCGTGACCAGGTACCTTTAATACCAGATCCTTTGTTGTACAAGTAAATGTTTCTCCTGTCCAAAGTTCTTTAAAGAAGATATCTTTAAAGTCTTCTATATTTAAAAGACAGGGCGGGATGGCAATCTCACTTTCCTCCCCGGAAAGATTGAATACAGCCAGATAGTTAAAACCATTTTCCCTATTGCTGCTGTGCCAGATACACCGATCCGCATTGCGCGCAAGCTGTGATGCTTTGCATTTGTCACTGAGAAGTGCTAAAACTTCCGTATTTGTAAGCAGCTCCTTCGTCCATTTATCCATCAGAGTCAATTCAGCGCCAATCATCAGCGGAGACCGGAATATACACCACAGAGTCATCATTGTAACCTGCTCCTCCTTTGTAAACCGGGTCATTCTCTCATCACCAAAGCCTTTTCCCAACATACCTACCGGAAGCATATCACAATCCGGATAGTTTCCTTCACTCACATGATTCTGCCAATGTTCACAGCGAACAAACATTTGTTTTAACAGATTCCAGTCATCCCAGAAATCATCGGTAATCCGCCACATATTGGCGTAGGTTTCATAATGCCATGCCTCATCAAGGCGGGCAGGTCCTGGTGACAGGCTGAGTACCATCTGCCTCCCGCTGTTTTTGATTGCATCATGAAGCATACGTATCTCTTCTTTTGCAGACGCTGCATCCATACGGCAGATATCATCGCACTTGATGAAATCCACTCCCCACTGCGCATAAAGCTGAAAAATAGAATCATAATATGCCTGTGCCCCCTCAGCCTGGGGAATTACTCCATACATATCCGGATTCCAGGAGCAGATGGAATAAGGATCTGAAATCCTGTCTGCTGTTATATCTGTATTCATTATTTTCATACAGTTATGTGCTGCTATACGGGGAATTCCCCTCATGATGTGAATTCCAAATTTTAAGCCCAGTCCATGGATATAATCAGCCAGTGGTTTAAAACCCTGACCTCCCGCTGAAGAAGGGAAACGGCAGGGACACGGCCAGAGTCTGGAATAATCATCAATCTCAACCTTCCCAAAGGGGATATACTGGCACTGTTCCCGCTTTGTTCCAGCATTATGGGCATACCACTGTATGTCAACCACGATATATTTCCAGCCATATTCTTTTAAATTCTGTGACATATATTCAGCATTAGCCCTGACCTCACGTTCTGTTACTGCCGTATCATAATAGTCATAGCTGTTCCATCCCATGGGAGGTTTTTCTGATGATAAATTTCTGCTCATATACATATCCTTTCCTGGTAAATTATTGATAAATCTGATATCATTATAACAACTGAGTAATCTATTACAAGAGTACAGCAATTATTTTTCAAAGGTTTTTTTAAAAAATGGGATTGCACCTGCTCAATACAGAAAGCGGCATAACGAATTTCAGAAGCCGTTATGATAGGATATCATTCTCCACACATTTCGCCGCATAAGTGGCCAGCCTTGATCCTCTGTCCGGATGAAAGGTATTAACAGCTTTGATTAACCCGATGGTTCCCACGGATAGGAGATCTTCCATATCATAGTCTGTATTCTGATACTTTTTTGCAACATGGGCCACAAGACGCATATTACGCTCGATGAGTGTGGCTCTCGCCTCCTGATCCCCTTCCTGGTATCGTTCCAGACACTCTCGTTCCTCTCGCGCAGTTAAAGGTTTGGGAAAAGTTTTCAAAGAAAGCCACCTTAAACTTACTTACTCCTATTTTATGCCGCCCTTATCTTTATAGTGCTTTTACAAAAAATATTAGCTGGTACTTATTTATTTACAAAATTTTCTCTGCTACTTTACATAATATTTTTATGTAAAGTAATTTCCATAAAAAAGGACCGGACAACAGTCCGATCCCTTACATGTCATATTTTATTAATGGTGGAACAGGCGGATTCCATTAAATGCCATTACCATACCATATTTGTTACAAGTCTCAATCACCTGATCGTCTCTCACAGAACCTCCTGGCTGAACAACATATTTTACGCCGCTTTTATATGCACGGTCGATGTTATCTCCAAATGGGAAAAACGCATCAGAACCAAGAGATACATCAGAAAGCTGATCAAGCCACTGCCTTTTTTCTTCTCTTGAGAATACCGGAGGCTTCTCCTTAAATACCTGCTCCCATCTGCCATCTGCCAAAACATCCATATCATCTTCACCAATATATACATCTATGGCATTATCCCTGTCAGCTCTGCGGATGTCATCTAGGAATGGAAGTTCCAGCACCTTTTGTGCCTGTCTTAAATACCAGTTGTCCGCCTTGCTTCCTGCCAGTCTGGTACAATGAACACGGGATTGCTGTCCGGCTCCGATTCCAATCGCCTGTCCATTCTTTGTATAGCAGACGGAATTAGACTGGGTATATTTTAAGGTAATTAAAGAAATGATTAAATCAATTTCAGCAGCTTCAGGAATCTCCTTGTTCTCAGTTACTCTGTTTTCCAGCACTTCTCGATCAATTTTAATTTCATTTCTTCCCTGCTCAAACGTAACTCCGTAAACCTGTTTTTTCTCAAGGGGCTCTGGAGTATATTTCGGATCAATTAAAATCACATTATAATTACCATTTTTCTTAGACTTTAATATGTCCAAGGCTTCCGGGGTATAGCCAGGTGCAATCACACCATCCGAAACCTCTCTCTTAATGATTTTCGCTGTATCTTCAACACAAATATCCGATAAGGAAATATAATCACCAAAGGAAGACATGCGGTCTGCGCCTCTGGCTCTGGCATAAGCGCAGGCAAGAGGGGAAAGTTCACCCATATCTTCAACCCAGTAGATCTTTTTCAAAACCGGACTTAAGGGAAGTCCAACTGCCACACCAGCTGGAGAAACGTGTTTGAAGGAGGCTGCCGCAGGTAATCCAGTGGCCTCCTTTAATTCTTTTACCAGCTGCCAGCCGTTAAACGCGTCCAGAAAATTAATATAACCGGGTTTTCCGCTCAATACGGTTATAGGAAGATCTGATCCGTCTGCCATATAGATTTTTGATGGTTTTTGATTGGGATTACACCCATATTTCAGCTCTAATTCATTCATCTTTTGTACTCCTGCTATTCATTCTTATTTATTATACGGGTCTCAAAGGCACCTGTTTCAAGATCAATATAACGTACAAACAGCGATACCTTGTTCTCTTCATTCAGGCTTTCCCAGATCAGGGAAGTAAACTCATCCGGATCAGCTGAGACTTCCACCAGTTTTGGCTCCCCTTCAAAGCTTGGCAGAGGATTGCCGTCATGCATGTAGGTATGGATAAAATGAGCTTCTCCAGGCACAGGATTCTCATAGGCAAAGGTAAAGCGGTTGCAGGAGGACGGATCCCCGTTATTACTCTTTAATATAGACATGGCATAGTTAAATCTCCCATCTTCTACATGCATGATACCGGAAATTCGGGGTGTATAATTGGGGCTGTCCGGTTCAAATTCCCTGCTGCGAAGAGACTGCTCAAATGTGAGCTGAATATCCATTCCCTGATAGATGGTATCCGTCTGATCTCCGTTTGTTACAATGGTTTTGTTGCCCAGTACACGCACTGGAGCGTAAATAATCAGACTGGGATCTGATAATTTTGAAGGATCGTAAGCCTGGGTACGGATTCCCTCCCCATCTTCCACAAATACGCGGTTACGGCTGTTCACACTTCTTCCCATGATAAAATAAGCAGCTACTGCCTTCCTTCCATCTGGGGTTTTTCCAATAATTATCCCCCTTCCAGGATAGGAA
>JAEWRS010000458.1 GCA_023398855.1 Bacillota bacterium | reverse complement strand
TCTGCCATGGAAGCTGCATCGGTTGCGTAAACCACTCCGACTTCATTGCTCCCCTCTGCAACGGCTGTTAAAACAGCGGTAACATTGGCACCTTCATTGATTTCCATTTTCATAACCTGATCAAGATTTCCCAGGTTGGTAAACAGTTTTCTTGCATACTGGCCTACCGGTACATCTTCTCCTGCAAGAGCAAGGCTTGACGCTTTTGTAATATTGTCAAAACCAGTAACCTCAGTTTTTCCGCCGGTTGACTTGATCAGGACGATTTTATTTTCAAGTAAATTGGTAACAGAACCGTCTACTACGTATCCGCCTTCCTTTAAAGCATTCATCTGCTTGGGTGCTGCTGAGAAGAATATATCACACTGGGCACCTTCTTCAATTTGCTTTTGCAGAGTGCCAGAGCTGTCCGCATTATAAATAATATTAACATTTGTATGATCTTTTTCATAGGTTTCTTTTATTTTTTCCATGGTGTTTTTTAAACTGGCAGCAATAAAGACATAAAGGTCTACATTTTCCGCCTTTGTTTCTGCCGCTGTTGTTACGGCCGCTGTTGTGGTCTCTTCTGCCTTACCAGCCTCTTGTTTTGCAGTTGTCTGATCTGCTTTTGTCGCAGCAGTTGAGCCACCTGAGCTGCATCCGGCAATTGCGCCTGCAGCAAACATTGCCGCCATCACAGCAGCGAGTAATTTCTTTCTTTGTTTCATAATATTTCCTCCTGATTTTCATTTGAATAATTACCAAATTTTTTATTCATTTTGATTTTGTTTTGTTCTGTTTTGTTGTGTTTGGTAATTACCAATTTATTTTAGATGAAATCAGCTGGAAAGTCAATGCCAATCTATTTTTATATTAACATCGGAATTTAAGCGTTTAAAGGCCATATGATAACCAGCTATGATAGCCTTTGATTGACAATGAATTAAAATATGCTATAACTATTTATAAATGATCCAATCAAACCACAGGAAGCAAAGAGGATGCCTTATGGAACGAATATATACCGCCCAGGAAGTTGCCGACCAGCTTAAAATCAAAAAGTCCACCGTATATGAACTGATCAAACGAGGAGAATTAAAGGCAGCAAAGGTTGGCAAGCAGATACGGGTCAGTCAGGAGCATCTGGATGAATATTTAAAGGCTCCACAAAACGGCTGCTCTTTCCTGGCCGAGGAACCACTTCCCCGGATCTTGGATATCCCCCAGTTTACTGCTGATGCTGCAATCCGGCAGATGGATTATCTGATCAATACCAGCGGCCTGATCATAAGCAGTCAGGAATCCAGAGTAACGGAGCTGCTCCGCAGCCAGATGAACCTTCACCCTGGCAGCCTTCCCATTCTGCATTCCTATATGAATGATTATAACAGCCTGTATTCTCTATATTATGAAAAAACCCATATGGCACTTACCACATTCTGCACCAGCCATGAAGGAGAGGAAATCCGCCTGATTCAAAACCTGCTGCCCGGAAAGGAGGTCGCAATCCTTCACATCTGCAGCCTTCATGCAGGACTTTACGTAAGAAAAGGGAATCCGAAGAACCTGCATACCTTAAAGGATTTGTGCCGCTCTGATGTCCGGTTCATTAACAGAGAAAAGGGGAACGGATACCGGATCTACATGGACACATGCCTCCTGGACCAGAACCTATTAAAGTCCTCCATATCCGGATACCAGAATGAGTGTCTCTCCCATATGTCTGCGGCAAATGCCGTTGCATCAGGAGAAGCCGACGCAGGAATCGGTGATGCTTCCCACTTAGCCGCATATCCTCAGCTGGATTTTATTTCTTTGTCCGCCGCTTCCATGGATTTAACCTTCTCCAGGACCTTCATAGAGCATCCGGCCTTTCAAAGCATTGCTGACACAGTTAACTCCCAGGAATTTAAAAACAGTCTTCTTCCTTTTAAGGGTTACAAGAACAGTAAAACAGGAAAATTCATCTTTTCCGGTGGCTGAATGAAACGACATTTTTCTGTATAAATTAATATTTAGAAAAATTTTAGTTGCATTCGCAACTATTTCTGTGTTAAACTTATCAGGAGCTAATAGAGTCTGCAGGCTCTTGCACAATTCTGTGCAAACTATTATTCTTAAGAATCCCTATCATAAAAAACGGACAACAGGAGGTATTTATTTGAACCAAAAATTAAAAGAAAAAATCGTTGAATCTTTATCATCTGTCCTGCCCGTTACATGTATCGTGTTGATCTTGTGCATAACAATCACTCCCATGCCTTTAGACCCACTGATGCTGTTTCTGGTGGGGGCAACCCTTTTAATCGTTGGTATGGGTTTTTTCACATTGGGTGTTGATATGTCCATGATGATTATCGGCGAAAAAACGGGTGCCCACCTGGCAAAGTCAAAAAAGCTTCCGCTTATTGTTTTTGCCTGTTTTATCATTGGTTTTATCATTACCATAGCGGAACCGGATCTTCAGGTCCTGGCAGGACAGACGCCGGCCGTGCCCAACATGGTCCTGATCCTTTCTGTGGCCGGAGGTGTCGGACTGTTCCTTGCTGTCGCATTTTTAAGAACCTTGTTCAGCTGGAGCCTGTCCCATATCCTAATGATCTGCTATGCCATACTTTTTGTTACGTCCGCCTTTGTTCCCAAAGAATTTCTGGCCGTTGCCTTTGACTCCGGCGGTGTAACAACAGGACCCATTACCGTGCCCTTTATCATGGCACTGGGCGTGGGACTCTCCTCCATTGGAAGAGGAAAAAACCAGGACAGCGACAGCTTCGGCCTGGTAGCCCTGTGTTCAGTGGGCCCCATTCTTTCCGTTATGATTCTGGGTATTGCCTATGGATCCTCAGCCTCTGAATATGAGCCTATGGTGATTCCTTCCATAAATAACTCTCAGGATCTATGGCTGGCCTTTCAGCATGAGCTTCCACACTATGCCTGGGAAGTCTTTTTGGCCCTGTTCCCTATTTTAATGTTTTTCCTAGTATTCCAGCTCTTCTTTTTAAAGCTGAGAAAAAGGCAGCTCATTAAAATCCTGGTGGGACTCATTTATTCTTACATCGGACTAACACTTTTCCTCACCGGCGTTAATGTTGGCTTTATGCCTGCCGGCAATTATCTGGGACAGCAGCTTGCTTCTCTTCCCTATAACTGGGTTATGGTTCCTATCGGAATGCTGATCGGTTACTTTATTGTTAAGGCTGAACCTGCCGTACAGGTTTTAAATAAACAGGTGGAAGATATCACCGGAGGTGCGATCTCTGAAAAAACCATGATGACCGGATTATCCATCGGCATGGCCATTTCCCTTGGATTATCAATCATAAGAGTTATGACAGGTCTTCCTCTTTTGGTTCTCCTGCTTCCCGGTTATGCACTGGCTCTTGGGCTGTCCTTTGTGGTGCCTCCGATTTTTACATCCATTGCTTTTGACTCTGGCGGCGTTGCCTCTGGCCCTATGACAGCCACCTTCCTTCTTCCCTTTGCCATGGGTGCCTGCGAAGCGTTAGGAGGAAATATTGTGACAGATGCCTTTGGTATCGTGGCCATGGTCGCCATGACGCCTCTCATCATTATACAGCTCATCGGTGTCTCCTATCATTACAAGACTAAAAAGGCCAATGTTCCGGCCAGTACACCGCTCCTTAATATGGAGCTTGAATTCATCGAATTAGGAAAGGAGGAGGCTGATGATTTCCAATCGTAAAGTAAACTGGATTACAGTAATCGTTGACCGGGGAAAAGGCGAAAAAGCTGCCTCCGTTTTTAAAGAACATCATCAGGAACTGCTTCTTATCACCAGAGGGCACGGAACTGCAAGTTCTGCTATCAAAGACTGCCTGGGTTTGGATGAACCAGAAAAAGATCTGGTTATCGGAATTGTGGCGGAAGCGTCTACCAAACATTTATTATCTGCTCTGCATGAAGTATTGGAGCTTGGAAAACCAGGCTATGGCATTGTATTTACCATTTCCCTGTCCGGCATCAGCGCCGCTGCTTCCCATATATTAGAAACCGAATTTTCAAAAGGGGATACGCCTGATGTTACAGATTATCACAAGGAGGATCGCTCTATGTCAGATACGATCAGATACGAACTAATTGCTGCTGTTATCAATACCGACCTTTCCGCTCCCATCATGGAAGCAGCCAGAAATGCCGGCTGTAAGGGTGGAACCCTTGTCAAAGCCAGAGAAGTTAGCACGGATGATTCCAAAAAGCTTTTTGGCCTGACCCTTTCCAGTGAAAAGGAGATCCTGCTCATTCTGGTTCCCCTTGCAGATAAGCAGGCAGTCCTTAAATCCATTTGTGAAACAGTGATGAATGAAACCGGAGAACATGCCATCGCATTTTCTCTTCCAGTGGATGAAGTGGCCGGTCTCAGCTCTCTTGTAAAGGGAATGTAAACTTCTTTGAAGCGGTCCATATTTGAAAAAGGCGTCAGCTTTCTATCTTAAGGATAGAGAGCCGACGCCTTTTTTATGCTATCTTAAACCATGATACAGGGCACTCAGAAGCTCTCCTTTTGAATCCTGGCTAAGCTCCCAGACCATAGCACCTCCTAAGTTTTTAGATTGGATGTAATTTGATTTATAACCTATGGACTCAGGATCTTCATAGGTGATGAAAACCGAACTCTGAAACAGCCATGGAACCTTTGACTGAGAATGAAAATATCTGATATAACCTGGTTTACTTAAATAGTTGTCTTTGATATCCTGATATCCAATGGAATTGGAACCTCCAAACAACTGGTATAATCCTTTGTTTGAATCATTGACTGAAGAATATATGTATCCATAAAGCGGAATTCCCATTACCAGCTTTTCCGCTGGGAAAGAGGCCTTTAACCAGGCTGTAATCCCCTGATCCACGCTCATTTTATACTGGGGAGAAGGATCATCGTTATCATATAAAGGAGCCAGAAGATCTGTATTGGAATCCCAGTAGCCATGCAGGTCATAGGTCATGACATTGGCATAATCCAAATATTGAGCCAGCTTTGACAGCTCCACATGATCTATGTAGGATTGATCCGCTCCCCCTGCAATGGTCAATAAGTAATGCTTATTATCAGCAGTGCCTCTTGCATCCAGCTTTTCACGTATCTTTTTAAGAAGAAGGGTAAAATTCTGCTTATCATCTTTTCTTCTTGCATTTCCTGCCAGCCCTCCGCTGACCGGGTATTCCCAATCTAAGTCAACTCCATCAAATCCATATTTTATCATGAAATCAACACAGCTGTCCGCAAATACTGTCCTGGATTCCTCAGTCAGGGCTGCATCTGAAAATCTTCCAGACCAGTTCCAGCCTCCAATGGAAATCAGGGTTTTTAAGTCCGGATTGATCTTTTTTAAGGAATTTAACAGCTTTATATTATCAGGGTCCACATCAGGATATCCAAGTGTAACCTTATAATCAGCATCAATATTTGCAAAAGCATAATTAATATGGGTGAGCTTTGCGGCATCTATCTGATCGGGGTAGTAGCTGTAATAAGCCGCCCAAGCTGCATAGTAACCAACTAACTTGCATGTCTGCCGGGGAAGTGGTTCCGCGGATTGGAGCACAGACAGTTTTGTAACTGACAAGGCTGGCGATTCAGCTGTCATTGTAGAAGGCGAAACAGACGATTCCGTCAAATCAGATGCGGTTGTTTCCATGTGCTCTGAAATGGAAGTATCTGCAATACCGGCTGCTGCCTGGCCTTGGTTTTCTGGAAAGGCATATCTGCCCCAAAAAACTCCCAGGATGATTACCATAAAAACGGAAACAAACAGAAATACTTTCTTTATCGTGCTCTTTTTCATTACATGATCCTTATCTCTTTTTTGTTTTTTT